>CAIQCA010000028.1 GCA_903870235.1 uncultured bacterium | reverse complement strand
CCGATCTCAGGGTATGTTTGTGAATTTCAAAAATATTGTGGATACTTTCCACCCGACTCTGCCTTTTGGACTGGCTCAGATAGGGAAGGCTTTCCGAAACGAGATTGCTCCTCGAGATTTTCTATTTCGCGCGCGCGAGTTCGAACAAATGGAAATAGAATACTTCGTCAAACCACCTAAAGATGAGAAAGATTTGGGTTGGTCGCAAGTTTTCGATCATTTTCGTGATCAGGTGAAGGCTTTTACTTCTGAAATTGGTCTGAATCCTTCGAAAGTTCACGAGCTTGAAGTTCCAGATGGTGAGCGTGCACATTATTCCAAACGTACTATAGATTTTGAATTCGATTTTCCGTTTGGGAAGAGTGAACTTTATGGTTTGGCTTATCGCACAGATTTCGATCTCAAACAACATGCAGAATTCAGTAAAGTAGATTTGTCTTACTATGATGAAGAAGCAAAAGAACGCTATATTCCTCATTGTATAGAGCCGTCTTTTGGTCTGGATCGTACAGTTTTGGCGATATTGGCCGACGCATACACGGAAGATACTATGGGGAGCGAGGCTGCTGGCGCCGAAAAGGAGAAACGTGTCTTCTTGAAGTTAGCACCATCGGTTGCACCATATAAAGTTGCCATTTTTCCTCTTCTAAAAAATAAGCCCATTTTGGTCAACAAGGCGCATGAGATATTTGCTATCCTGAAATCTGAGTTTGCCAAGTCTGGCATCCAAGGCGTTGTCTTCGATGATAATGGCAATATTGGTAAGCGTTATCGCAGACAAGATGAAATCGGTACACCACTTTGTGTGACTATTGATTTTGATACCATCGAAAAAGATGCCGGTGTGACTGTGCGTGATCGTGATAGTGGAAAACAAGAGCGCGTGGCAGAAGGGGAGTTAGTGAAATACTTATTGGCGAAAGTGAAATAGAAATTAGTTCAGATCCAATTTTGCTGTACATTGGTCTGCTTCTACAAGCCACGGCTTAGCGCCTGTGCGATATTTATAACCATCGGATGTTTGAGATTCAAAAAATGCTAGAGGAACTCCTTTTTCACTGAAGTTATCACATTGAATATCGATTTTCCTGTTTCCTACTTTTTGTGATAAGACAACTTCAAAAAGACCAGCTGGTTCTAGGTGGACGGAAGCCTCTTTGGGTAGTCTAAGTGAGGTTAATTTCACGGATATAACCTTTACTGTCTCCAGGTTGATACTTTGGTCGTTTATCCATTCAACCGGCGTTAAATTACTCATGTCAGAAAGATGCCATTTGATATAGTATTGCAAGTCACCTAGGCCATTTATTATTGGTCTCTGATAACGAATATAAATACCTCCACCGATTAGGATAATGATTAAAATTGAAATTAGTAGCTTCGTATGAGTTTTTTTAATTTCTCTTTCCATGTGTCTAAAGTATATCAAAGACCAACTATATCGTCACTGATGAAAATCTGCTAGAGTATATTCATAGAACTTATCATCAAGTAATCTTTTCCAATCATCCCATGACATTCAAAACAAAAAAACTGCCTAGCGGCTTGCGTATTATCACCGTACCAATGCAGGACAATCCTTCTGTAACCGTTCTTGTAATGGTTCGTGCTGGATCAAAATATGAGACCAAAAACATAAATGGCCTGTCACATTTTCTGGAACACATGGTTTTCAAGGGAACAGAGCGCCGTCCCAATGCCAGCGATATTTCTCGTGAATTGGATTCCATCGGAGCACATTACAATGCTTTTACCTCTCAGGAGTTCACTGGTTATTATGCCAAAGCGGCATCTAAGCATACTGATAAGATTATCGATGTCATTTCAGATATGTATTTGAATCCTATTTTTGATGCAAAAGAATTGGAAAAGGAAAAAGGGGTTATAGTCGAAGAGATCCGTATGTACAATGATCT
>CAIQCA010000027.1 GCA_903870235.1 uncultured bacterium | reverse complement strand
TGGAGTTATTGGAGGATTAATTGGCTGGGACTATACATGCCCAAGCTGTGGAGTTAATAATTCATTTAGTACAGGCGATGTTTCTGCAAAAGATGGAGCCTCATTTGTTGGGGGATTTATAGGAGAAGGAACTGAATTTAATTACATAACCGGCAATGGTGGCGATACAACGGGAAATAATTTCTGGTTTAACACAACTCAAACCGAAGGACTCGGAGATCGTACTGATGGTGCAACAAAAGCAGAATCTGTTGATTATTTTAAAGGTGCAAATATAGCAGATAAAGCTCCATTCGTCGGATACTGGGATTTTGCAAGTTCAACAATTTGGTTCACTCGTGATAGTGATTATCCAAAATTAACCGCTCTACCAGTCGTTATTCCGCCAGTCGTAACTCAACCAGTAGTGCATACATCGAGTGGTAGTTCGGTACAGAGTCGAGTAAAGAATTTGCAAGATATGGGTAATCAGAAAGCCGCAGACAACCTTATGGTGCAGTTTCCGCATTTATTTGGATTACCAACAGGCTCTATACCAAGTAGTCTAATTGGCTCTACTTTTATCAAAAGCTTATCTACTGGTACAAAGTCTAGTGATGTAAAAAAACTTCAGATATTACTAAATTCATTAGGATATACTGTTTCATTATCGGGTCCAGGGTCCTCTGGAAAGGAGACCGATAAATTTGGTGGTCTAACTCGTGCTGCGTTGGTAAAATTTCAAAAAGCAAATGGTATTAGTCCTTCTATAGGATTCTTCGGACCGGTTACAAGAGCGTTTGTAAATAAACTACTTACTAAATAAGTATTACTATATAGCAGTATAATTTTCATTCAATTTACAATCCCCACATTTTCCTGTATCTTTACAGGATGAGTTTAAGTATTGGAATTGTCGGTCTTCCCAACGTTGGTAAATCCACGTTATTTAACGCGCTCACAAAAAAGAGCGTTCCAGCTGAGAACTATCCTTTCTGCACAATCGATCCGTCTATAGGTGTCGTAGCGGTTCCAGACGATAGACTCGGTAAGTTGTCTGAATTTTCCAAGTCGATCAAGACTGTTCCAGCCGCGGTCGAGTTCGTGGATATTGCCGGCTTAGTAAAGGGGGCCTCAGAAGGTGAGGGTCTTGGAAATAAATTTCTTTCAAATATTCGCGAAACTGACGCAGTTGCGGAAGTTGTTCGTATTTTCGAAGATGATAATGTTATACACGTAGACGGCAAGATCAATCCATTGAAAGACATTGAAGTCATCAATCTTGAATTGATACTGGCTGATTTGCAGACTATTACCAAAAGAAACGCTAATCTCTCAAAGGAGGTACGTGCTGGCAAGAAGGAGGCAGTTATCGAGGCTGGGCTTGTTGAACGCCTAGAGAAGGCCTTGGAGGCTGGCAAGATGGCCTCTACAGTGACGCCAGATGAGTTTGAAGCACCATATCTACATCAACTTTGCCTCATAACAGCCAAGCCATTTATATATGTTTTGAATAAGAAAGCTGGGGCAAAAAATCTCGACGAGATGGCTAACGACGAGAGATGGACGAATTTAATAGAATTTTTCAAGACTACAAAAGCTGGTCATGTCATAGTTGATGCAGGTATTGAACAAGAATTAAAAGATCTCGACGCGGAGGACAAGATGGAGATGCGAGAAGGTTTAGGTGTTCATGACGACGGTGTGAATGATCTCATCAAAAAAGGTTACGAGCTTCTAGGATTGATAACATACTTCACAACTGGTGAAGACGAGTCTAGAGCTTGGACGATCAAGAAAGGTTGGACAGCACCGGAGGCCGGAACTGCTATTCATGGAGATTTCAAAGATAAATTTGTACGAGCTGAAATAATAGAGTGGGACAAATTGCTCGAGATAGGTTCTTACGCCGCAGCGCGTGAGAAAGGATTGATTCGCACTGAAGGTAAAGAATATATTGTGAAGGATGGTGAGGTGATTGAATTTAAGATATAAATAGTAATTAATTCTTATGGATAATCCTATTTCAAAACAATTCATTGCTGTCAGAGCTGTGATTATAAAAGATGGGAAGCTTCTTTTGATTCGGGAATCGATGAAGTATGAAGGTGGAACCAATAAAGGTAAATATGATTTTCCTGGTGGCAAGGTCAAAGTTGGAGAATCTTTCGGTGACGCTGTTCAACGAGAAACCTTGGAGGAGGTGGGGATGAATGTCGAAATTGGCACACCATTTTATGTCGGCGAGTGGAGACCTGTCGTACGTGGCGAGCAAATTCAGATTATCGGAATATTTTTTACCTGTAAACCGCTTTCAGAAACTGTTAATTTGAGTGCTGATCATGATGAGCATGTCTGGGTTACACCCACAGAAGCAAAGAAGCTCTCCCTTATCAAGGAAACGTCTGAGGCTATCGATTCGCTCATAAAACAAAAGGTTTTGTAGCAAGCTCTGGTATGACCATTGCGAATACTTATTTTTGAGAGTATTATCATTGCATGAAAAAAAAAGCTAAAAAGGCCGCACGTAAGCCTTCCCAAAAATCCGCTAAAGCACTCAAACCCAAGCCTTCAGAGAAACCCGCTAAAAAGGCCTTTATTACCGGCGTCACCGGTCAAACAGGCTCTTATCTCGCTGAATTACTTCTTGAAAAAGGCTACGAAGTCCACGGCATGATACGTAGAAGCAGTACTTTCAATACTGGAAGAATTGATCATATTTATAAAGACGTACATGATGCGGCTTCTCGTTTCAAATTGCACTTTGGTGACGTTGCGGATGCAAGTAGCATTAATCGGTTGTTGGAAAAGATTAAGCCAGACGAAATCTATAATTTAGCCGCGCAGAGCCATGTTCGTGTGAGTTTTGATCAACCAGAATATACAGCAGATGTAACTGGTGTCGGAGCATTGCGTATTCTGGATGCGATCCGCGACATGGAACTCAAGGCGAAGTTCTACCAAGCTTCATCGAGTGAAATGTTTGGTAAAGCCGTAGAGATTCCTCTTAAAGAGACAAGTGCTTTTCATCCGAGATCACCCTATGGCTGTGCCAAAGTATATGCTTATTGGATAACTAGAAACTATCGTGAGAGTTATGGGATTTTCGCTTGTAATGGAATATTGTTCAACCACGAATCTCCTCGTCGCGGAAATACTTTTGTTACCAAGAAGATTACACGTGGCTTGGCCAGGATAAAGCTTGGTAAGGAAGATAAAATATTCTTGGGTAACCTCGATGCCAAGAGAGACTGGGGTCATGCCAGAGATTATGCCGAAGCCATGTATCTGATGCTTCAACAACTGGAGCCAGATGATTATGTTATCGCTACAAACGAGACTCACTCAGTTCGAGAGTTTTGTGAGGAAGCAGCCAAACATCTGGGTTATGATTTGATTTGGAAAGGTAAAGGCTTAAATGAGAAAGGTATCGATAAAAAAACCGGCAAAGTTTTGATCGAGATAGACCCTCGATATTTCAGACCAGCTGAGGTTGATATTCTATTGGGTGATTATTCCAAAGCAAAGAAGAAACTTGGTTGGAGTCCGAAGATTACTTTTAAGGAGCTTGTTAAACACATGGTGGAATATGATTTGGAAAATGAGCGCCATTTAGCATAATTTACATTTTCTATACAGATATTTTTAAATTAAAAATTAAAACGCCATGGCAAAAACAAATCTAAAGAATAAAAAAATTGTGGTTACTGGTGGCGCGGGATTCCTTGGCTCTCATGTTGTCGATGCACTCATGGCACGTGGGGTACCAAAAGAAAACATTTTTGTACCACGATCTAAGGATTATGATCTGCGTAAACTGGAAAGCTGTTTAATGGTCGTAGATGGTCAAGATATCGTGATTCACCTTGCGGCACATGTCGGTGGCATCGGCTTGAATAGAGAAAAACCTGGAACTCTCTTTTATGATAATCTCACTATCGGTACTTTTATGATGGAGGCGGCACGTCAAAAAGGCATTAAGAAATTTGTGGCTATAGGCACTATTTGTGCATACCCGAAATTCACTCCAGTGCCATTTCTAGAGGAAAATCTTTGGAATGGTTATCCAGAGGAGACCAATGCTCCATACGGTTTGGCCAAGAAGATGCTTTTGGTACAGAGTCAAGCCTATCGCCAAGAGTTTGGGTTCAACTCGATATATCTATTGCCAGTCAATCTTTATGGCCCACGCGACAATTTTGATCCAAATTCTTCTCATGTTATTCCGGCTCTGATAAAGAAAGTTGCTGATGCAATTGCCAATAAATCCAAAACTGTCGAGGTGTGGGGAACCGGTAAGGCTACTCGCGAGTTTTTGTTTGTTGAAGATGCCGCAGAGGGTATCGTACTTGCAACGGAGTTATATGACAAACCTCATCACGTGAACCTTGGTGCTGGTCGAGAGATATCTATAAAAGATCTAGTTACAACTATTGCCAAGATAATGGGCTTCAAAGGCACAATCGTCTGGGACAAAACCAAGCCAGATGGTCAACCTAGACGTTCTCTTTCTACAAAGCTGGCTCAAAAAGAGTTCAAATTCAAAGCCAAGACAAATTTCGAAAAGGGTTTGAAGAAAACTATTGAGTGGTATTTGAAGAATAAGAAATAAGACCCCCGTCCATATTTTGTTTTTAGCCGGATTTTAGGCTATTATTAGACCCATGAAAAAGGCCTTACCTGTATATGATCCCAAAAAGATAGAGACGAAGTGGCATAAGAAATGGACCGCTTCCAAGGTGTATGAAACCAAAGAAGACCCCAAGAAACCAAAATTCTATGTTTTGGATATGTTTCCGTACCCATCTGGTGAAGGATTGCATGTTGGACACCCTAAGGGATACATAGCCACAGACGTTGTTTCGCGCATGAAGCGTATGCAAGGTCACGGTGTTTTGCATCCTATGGGATTTGATGCTTTCGGTTTGCCAGCAGAAAATTATGCTCTGAAAACCAAAACCAATCCGGATATTTCTGTAAAGAAAAATGTGGTTCGTTATAAAAACCAACTTCACATGCTTGGTCTTGATTATGATTGGTCACGTGAGATCAATACAACTGATCCTAAATATTATAAATGGACGCAATGG
>CAIQCA010000026.1 GCA_903870235.1 uncultured bacterium | reverse complement strand
CCGATAACAACCAGGACTTCTATCAGAGTAAATCCACTACATAATACAGAGCTTTTTCTATGAAAAAACATGATTAATAAAGTTAATTAATAATGTATGTAGCATAAAATACTTCTATGAAGTTTTGATCAAGAAGTTCTATAGTCTAATCAAAAACCAATCAAATAAACCTTAAAGATTCTTCAAATAGCTTCTACGGTGTATTTTCGATATGCCGTGTTTTTTTATGGCCTTATAATGAGCAGCTGTGCCATAGCCTTTATGGATTTCAAAGCCGTATTGTGGATATTGCTTGGCAACTTTTTTCATACGACGATCTCTGTGAACCTTCGCACAGATAGAGGCTAAAGCAATTATAGGTTGTGTAGCATCACCATTTATAATAGTTCTTTGGTGTTTAAACCGGGTGGGAGCATGTAGGAGACCATCAAGTTTAATTTGAGAATGAATATCTACAAAACCGTCACGCTCAAGTCTTTGTAGCGCTCGATTTATCGCCGCACGTACAGCATGTGAAATGCCGCGCTTATCAATTGTGCCAGCGCTTGAGAAAGAAACCGCGTAGGCAACTTCTGGAGATCCGCCTGTAATAGGCTTACGCATTTTTTTAATTTTCTCCAACCATTCTTCCCTTTGTTTTTCACTTAGCTGTTTCGAGTCTTTAACGCCACAGAATTTTTTCAATATGCCGGAAGTTCTTACAGCAAAAACTCCCACAGAAACTGGGCCAGCCAATGGACCGCGACCGGCTTCATCGATACCAACAAGTATCTCCGATGGTTTTTTTGTCCAAAACTTTTTGTGTGGTTTTGCGTGCGGTTTTACCATTAACACATTATAACCTTAAAACAAAAATGTCGGAGTGAAGTAAATCCACTCCGACACGCACAAAACTTGGTATCCCTATCCAGACTGGGGTACATCCACAAAACGATTGTGTTCGCGGAGAGTCCCCATACAACGAGCCCATACGGTCACCTCCGACAATTCCTTCATGAAGTTTGGTGACCAAGCATGATCATTTACCGAGCGGATAACCTCGACATAGAAACAATGATCTTCAGGTGCACCCGTATCGATCGGCCTCAGACAGGTCTGTTTGTACTGAAACGACCGGATAACCTCAAGTGCCCCGTCGATTGTTTTCGACTTATGATCGACACACAGGACCAGGGCCTTCTTGTTTCTGATCGCTGGATCCGACGCAACTGCGGTGACCAAGTTGAATCGGACCAATCGTCCGCATCCAACATTCAGTAACTGTTCCGCGACGACTCCGACCTTACGGTCATGTTCCACCCAGAAATGTACAACTTCACTAACCAACCCTTCTGGTATAGACGGGTCCAAGATTGGTACAACACCAAACTGAACCTCTCCACGAGACACGGCCCCTAGGGTTTCCTTGTTCGATTTCAGGAATATCACGCCCGTATTTGCATTAGCAAAAAGGTCACGCTCACCAAACATCTTATAAGCAAACGGCCCATTTTTTCCCGTCGAGATCGAAACACCCACGAGCACCTCAGCACCAACATTCTTTTTAGGACTACGAATCTTCCATCCTCGGCCTTGTTCTGTATTCATACTATTCCCACCCTTTCTTTTTTCTAACGTTCACTCTTACCCAAAAAAACAATAAAGTCAATGTGATAAAGATTCATATTTTGTTATACTTCAATCCATAGAATCAACAGGAATTCTAACTATTATGTCTGAATTTACCCACCTCCATGTCCACTCCCATTATTCCCTTTTGACGGCTCTACCAAAGATCGAGGACCTTGTCGGTGAAGCCAAGAGACACGGTATGAAAGCATTGGCCATAACCGATAGTGGCAATCTCTATGGCGCCATAGAGTTCTACAAAGAGTGTAAGAAAAAAGAAATCAAGCCGATTATTGGTGTGGACTTCTATGTGGCCATTCGTTCTCGTAAAGACATGGCTGCTGGTATTGATAATCGTCGTTCGCGTCTGGTCTTATTGGCCATGAACGAGACTGGTTACAAGAACTTAATCCAACTAGTCACGCTTTCTAACCTTGAAGGCTTCTACTATAAACCACGTATAGATCGTGAACTTTTGGAAAAATACAACGAAGGCCTGATCGCCATTTCACCAAGTTTCTCCGGTGAGATCGCTCAATCCCTAAAAGGTCGCAACCAGGACAAGGCCAAAGAAATAGCCGCTTTTTATAAGAAGATTTTTGGCTCAAAGTCTGGTAGCACCGATAGCACCAACCGTCTCTATATAGAAATTACTCGCCACCCCGAAATAGAAAACCATGAAGCCAATATGAAAACTTTGGCGGATTTCGCACACTCGCAAAAGATTCCTCTCATGGCTGCTCATGATGTGTACTATATAAAACCCGAAGATAGGTTTGCGCGAGAAACTTTGGTGCGCGTAAATTCACATACAGATGCGTCTGAAAAGATTTCGGATAGCGATGAGGATGATTTTTCTTTCATAGGAGAAGAGCGCGCCCTCGAACTTTTCCACGATATGCCAGAAGCTTTGAAAAATACGGCGCACATTACTGACTTATGTAATCTTGAACTTGTACTCGGTAAATGGGTATTTCCAGCCCTGACTGTTGAGAGCGGTCTTACACCAGACGAAGAACTTAGACGAATTGTCTATGAAGGCTTCACACGTCGTAATGTTCCAAAAACCGAAGATATCATCAAGCGCGCCGAATATGAGCTGAAAGTTATCCATGACAAAGGCTATTCACCTTACTTCTTGGTGGTGGCCGATATGCTACGCTTTGCGCGTGAAAATGGCATCCTTAGCAACATTAGGGGTTCAGTTTCTGGATCTATGGTTACTTTCCTGGCCGGAATTACCAATATCAACCCAATTGAATACGAGATCCCGTTTGAACGTTTCTTGAACCCTGACCGTCCATCGGCTCCCGATATCGATATGGACTATGCCGATGATCGTCGCGATGAAGTTATCGACTACGTGCGACGCAAATATGGTGCTGAGAAAGTTGCACAGATCGGTACATTCGGAACTATGGCCGCTCGCGGTTCAGTGCGTGATGTAGCGCGTGCCATGGAATTCCCTTACGATGTTGGAGATCGCATTTCGAAACTAATTCCAATGGGTTCACAAGGCTTTCCTATGACCATCGAACGTGCCCTTGAAGAAACTCCAGAACTCAAAGCTGCTTACGACAGCGAACCCGACGTGAAGCGTATCATCGATATGGCCAAGAAAATTGAAGGCTGTGCCAGACATATCGGAGTTCACGCCGCCGGTGTTGTCATATCACCAACCGCGCTGACCGACTATACTCCTCTACAGTTTGACCCGAAAGGCGAAGGTAAGATTATTACTCAGTACGACATGTATTCGATCGAGGAAGCCGGTCTACTCAAATTTGACTTCTTGGGACTAAAAAACCTGACTATCATCGCAGACGCTATCGAACGTATCCGCAAAATCGACGGTGTTTCTCTAGATGTCGACACGATACCAGTCGATGATAAACCCACTTTTGAAATGCTAGCGCGCGGTGAAACCGCTGATCTTTTTCAATTGAATGGCGATGGTATGACCAAATTCTTGAAGGATATGCGACCAACCACCATTCATGACATCAACGCTATGGTGGCGCTATACCGTCCGGGGCCTATTCAATTTATTCCCGACTATATTGAGCACAAACACAACCCAAAGCTAATCAAATATCTCGATCCTGCTCTAGAAAAAATCCTCAAGAAAACTTATGGTGTGCTCGTCTATCAAGATGAACTCCTCATAATGGCTCACGACCTGGCCGGTTACAGTTGGATAGAAGTGGACAAATTCCGCAAAGCCGTCGGTAAGAAAATTCCTGAAGAAATGGCTAAGCAAAAGGAGAAATTCATACAAGGTTGTGTGAAGCATAGTGGCTGGACTGAGAAAAAAGCCAACGAGATTTGGAAATGGATCGAACCTTTTGCGGCTTATGGTTTCAACAAGGCCCACTCCGTATCTTATGGTCGTGTGGCATACATCACGGCATATTTGAAAGCACATTTTCCTGAAATATATTTGTCCGCGGTTTTGTCGAGTGAATCTGGTGATACAGAAAAAGTTGCCGAAACTATCGCTGAATGTAAACGTATTGGTATTCCAGTCCTTCCACCTGATGTCAATGAAAGCTACAGTCAGTTTACTGTAGTCAAAGATAGTGCCGCATCTCAAGCGGTTGGTAGTTCCGCACTCAAACGTATCCGTTTTGGACTTGTAACTATAAAGAACTTTGGCCAAGGTATCTCTACGGCTATTATCGATGAACGTAAGCGTGCCGGAAAATACAAATCCTTGCCGGATTTCCTGGACCGAGTAAAAGATCGTAACTTGAACAAAAAGTCTCTAGAATCACTGATCAAGGCTGGTGCTTTGGATTGTTTCGGTGAGGACCGCGGCACACTACTTGGTAACTTAGACCTACTTCTCGAATACAACAAAGAGGGTGCCCTCAAACATGCTGATCAAAATTCCCTTTTTGGAATGATGGCTGACACTTCCTCTGTGCCAACGCTAAAATTAAATGATGTGCCCAAAGCTGAGATGAAAGACAAACTTTCTTGGGAAAAAGAGTTGCTCGGACTTTATATTTCAGGCCATCCACTAGAGAGATACCGCGACGTCATTACAAAAAAAGACATAGATATAAAGAAGGCTTTAGCAACTTTGAAAGACGGTGCCTCAGTTATACTCGGAGTGATCATAACCGAAGTTCGTTTGATTCAGACCAAAAACAATGAGACCATGGCCTTTGTGACCATTTCAGATTTCTCCGGAACAGCCGACTCTGTAGTATTTCCACGGACTTACCGTGAATTCCGTGAACTTATCGCACCAGACAGGTGCTTGGCCATAAAGGCCACCATAAACACCAGAAATGGTGAGAAGAGCTTTATCATAGACCGAGTTAAGGGGTTATAGAGGTTAATGGCGTCGTTATTACTTATTTGCTATCATTCTTTGCATGAACCCCAATCAAAACCTAGTCAATATCCGCCACACCTTGGCCCACCTTCTGGCGGCATCAGTGCTCGAATTGTATCCAGATGCTAAGCCGACTATCGGCCCTGTCATAGACAACGGCTTTTACTATGATTTCGAATTTGCACCAGAAAACAAACCAACGGAAAAAGAGCTGAAAGATATTGAGAAAAAGATGCGCAAGCTTTTACCTTCATGGAAAACTATCACCAGCGAAGAAGTCACTGCAGACAAAGCTCATGAAATTTTCAATGGAAATCAATACAAACTCGAACTCGTGGACGAAATCGTCGGCAAAAAAGAACCCATAACACTATATACTTCTGGTACTTTCACTGACTTATGTCGCGGTGGTCATGCAGAAAATCCAGCAAAAGAAATTGCCTCGGACTCCTTCAAACTAACACGTCTCGCTGGTGCTTATTGGCGTGGCAGTGAAAAGAATGCCATGTTAACTCGTATTTATGGATTGGCTTTTGGTTCCAAAAAAGAACTCGACGAATACGAGACGATGCTGAAAGAAGCCGAGAAGCGTGATCATAGAAAAATCGGCAAAGACATGGATATATTTGAATTCGATGATGATGTTGGCCCAGGCTTGCCACTATGGCTCCCAAATGGCGGCGCCATCATTGAAGAACTCGAGAGACTAGCCAAAGAAACAGAATTCAAAATGAATTATGTGCGCGTACGCACACCACATATTGCCAAAGACTCAATGTATTTGAAGAGCGGTCACTTGCCATACTACGAGGAATCAATGTTCCCCCCCATGGAATATGAGGGTGGAAAATATTACCTCAAAGCCATGAATTGCCCACACCACCACAAGATTTTTGCGGCAAGACCCAAGAGCTATCGTGACTTACCACTACGCCTGGCTGAGTACGGTACTAACTATCGTCACGAAAAATCTGGTGAACTTTTTGGTTTAATGCGCGTACGTTCTCTCCAAATGAACGACGCCCACATCTATTGCACCGAGGAGCAATTTGCCGATGAATTTCGTGCCGTAAACGAAATGTACTTACAGTATTTCAAAATATTTAATGTTCAAAAATACGTAATGCGTTTCTCCACGCATGACCCTAAGCGTCTTGGTGAAAAATATGTAAATGAGCCAGAGCTTTGGAAAAAGACTGAGGATATGGTACGTAAGGTCCTTATAGATTCGAAGATACCTTTTATCGAAGTACCAAACGAAGCTGCCTTCTATGGTCCCAAGATCGATGTACAAGTCTGGAGCGCTATTGGTCGCGAATTTACCCTCGCAACAAACCAGGTAGACTTTGCAGTACCAAAGAGATTCAGCTTGACCTATACAGACAATTCAGGAAAAGAACAAACACCACTCTGTATACACCGTGCGCCACTTGGCACACATGAACGTTTTATAGGATTTCTTATTGAACACTATGCCGGCAATTTTCCCCTTTGGCTTGCACCAACACAAGTGAAAGTAATCCCTATAAGTGAAGCGCATATGCCGGCCGCCCAAAAAATTCATGATCAACTTCGCACAGCTATGATCCGCTCTCTACTCGACACTTCGTCAGACAACTTCGGTAAGAAAGTCCGCAATGCCAAGAATGCCCGAATACCATATTTCATCATTATTGGTGACAAGGATATTGCAGCAAATAAGGTGACCTTGGAAAGCCGCGACAAGGGCCAGATTGGACAATTGAGTAACGAGGAAATCCTCCAGAAATTCACTGAGGAGATCAACCAGAGAAAATAGCTCAAACAAACCTAGCGAGATAGGTCGACCGCAATCAACCCAAACAACAAAAGACCCTCGATTGAGGGTCTTTTGTTTAACATTTAGTACGAGTCGTCGCCGTCAGACATTTTATATCTTCTGTCTATTGAACAAGAGGTACATAACTGTAGCGAACAACACGAGGATAATCAGGATTGCAATCCAACCCCAAGGAACGTTATCGAAGGAGAAGATTGATGCAGCTGACAACTGAGTACCATTAGGATTTGTGTTTGGAGTGTTATTGGTACCATTTGTGCTGGTACTTGTAGTAATAACAGTTGTAACTGTGCCATTTGAAGCAGCGCCACGAACTGTCAAAGCATTACTACATGCACGAGTTCCAGTCTTACCATCTGCTGATTTAACTGTCACAATAGCATTTTTGCTACCAGAAGTTGAATAGTATTTGATGACTGAACTCTGATTACCTGTCAAACCATTTGTACCAGTCCAAGAATAAGTGTAAGGTGCGACACCGCCAGTAACTTCAACATTCCATGTAACTGGCTGATTGATAGCTACTGAAGCAGGATCGGAATAACAACCTATATCTAGACCATTGTTTGAGTTCTGAGTAATTATGTAACTAGGATTATACGAATTGTAATATCCGTTATAATTTTGACTTACATTGACAGAGCTTGAACAATATCCGGTAGAAGTTTGACCATTTGAGCTTACGACAACAGTGGCATTTTTCACACCAGGGTTATTGTAAGTGAATGTAGTGTATTGACTAGCACCATAAAGTCCATCTGTACCGCTCCAACTATATGTGTAGTAACCGCTACCACCAGAAGCCATTGCTGACCAAGTGACAGTTGAACCTACGCCAGTACTAGTTGTATTTGCGACACAGCTAACAGCTACAGGATTGGTATAACTTGAATAATTTGAATAGTTATAATTATTATTATTGTTGTAATAATTTGGATAATAACTGTAAGATTGGTCTGAAACATTGATAGAGTTTGAACAATTTACAGCAACAGTCTGACCACCAGAGATAACTTGGATGCTGGCATTCTTTGTTCCGATAGAATTATAGACCTTAGAAATAGTAGATCCATAACCTGACAAACCTTCATCACCAATCCAGGTGATATTGTAAGAATAAGGCGCAACACCACCAGTCACTTGTGCGGTCCATTGAACTGTATTACCTACATAAGTAGAAAGCGGTTGAGAATAACAAGTAGCGATTATAGGACTCACAATCGGCTGACTTGGAGGATACTGGTATGAACTACCATAGGAGTATATCGGTGCAGGAGCATATCCGCCGCATGAATTATCATAATATGAACATCCATGAGCTGTAATAGTCGAAGCCAAGAAGACAACGGCCACCACGACGCATATGATCGTGATACTCAATATACTATGTTTGATTACTTGTGATTTAGTCATATATTTTGTGGCATTGCCTTCTGGTGTTTGGCTGTGAGGCCGTGTTAAGCCGCCAGATTGGCTTCATGCTCATTTAATTTGATTACCTAACTATTATAGCACTATTTACCCTATTTTGTCAATAGGCAGGGTAAATGCGTGTTTCTTACGCAGAATCAGATAATCCGATTAAACAGCAACTATCCTTTAGCGATATCGGTAAACACTTGGGAAATAGCTACCTCCCCCGTTGTAATTGTTTTGGTAACCACCGTTATATCCAGAATACTGGTTGTAGTTATTACCATAGCCATTATAGCTATTGTAGCCATTGTTGCTGTTATAACCGTTATAGTTGGAATTATTGTAGTTGCTATAACCGTTATTGTTGGAATTGTAATTATTGTAGTTGCTATAACCGTTATTGTTATAATTACTATAGCCGTTATAATTTGAATTGTTTTGATAATTATTGTTTCCAGCAGAACCATAGTTATAATTACCAAATGAGAATCCGTCGGCTGTAGTTCTCAACATAACGTTGATTGAGTTTGAACAGTTTACGGCTGTAGTCTGACCACCGGAAATAACCTGAATACTAGCGGTTTTTGAGCCAGGAGTACTATAGACTTTAGAAATTGAAGATCCATAACCTGACAAACCTTCGTCACCAATCCAGGTGATATTGTAAGAGTAAGGGAAAACACCTCCAGTTACAGAGGCGGTCCATTGAACCGAAGTACCTACAAAAGTAGATATTGGCTGAGAGTAACAAGTAGCCGACAAAGGGCTTACAATCATTTGACTAGGTGGATACTGATACGCACTACCATATGAATATGTATCATAATTAGAACATGGATCAGAAGTAGAGCATCCATGCGCGACAATAGCAGAAGTCAAAAAGACAACCGCTACCACGGCACATATGCCTGCTATACTCAACATACTAATTGTAATTTTTTGTGTTTTTTTCATAAATATTCGGCACTGCTTTAGAGTGGTTGGCCGTAAGGCCTTGTTAAGCCACTAAACAGCTATATGCTCGTGTTAATCTAATAACAGTTTGTTTATAGCATACTACTACCCCAATTGTCAAGAGAGAGCACCTAAAATATATAAACAAAAAAGCCGGGACACTGGTCCCGACCATGAATCATTTTTGAGCTTAATCCGAAGCCTGTGCGAATGCTTTTTAATTCTTCTTTTTCCGAACCGTGTTCTTGCGCGCGATTCCATGAATCGTGGCGAAGTCGGTCGTAGTTTTCTTGTCATTGCGAACTTGTTCCGCAAAGACATTGTTGAAGCGGAAAGAATTGCAAAACCACGAGTGGAATCCAGCCGCAAATGGTGATGTATCCCATGAGAGGTCGAAGACCTGCGTTTCCAAGATGATTGGATTACGCGTATCGACCAAAACCTGGGGCTTCACAAGCTTTGCTGAAACTTCACGAATCTTCTTGACCTTCGAGAAGTAATCAATAAACCGTTTTTGCTTAGCTGGGTCGAGGCTATTGATCGCTTTGAAGAAAGCTTCGTTAGCGAACAAGAACTTCTCCGCAACCGTGGCCGGTTTGGCTTTCTTCTTGCTGATACAGTGTCCATAGCTTTGAAGAAGCACACGCTCCTTTGCGCCAGCATACAATTCAAACAATGAGACCAGATCCGAACGAACTGGTAAGTCCGCCAACACTTTGTCGACAGAGAAACCAGGACTTTTGCCATTGAAGAGGTACTTGATGAGTAACGCCCCTTCAAGCAAGAACGCGTCGTAGAGAGTGTAGATCTTATCGTCCTCCACAACATGACCGTCGGTGACAAGACTTGCCAATTCGGCACGCAAACCGGTCAAGCGTTCGCGTTGACCGTTTGTCTTGATCTGAACACCATTTGGATCAAGATTGACCTTGGCGGCCGGAAGATACACACCAAGCACCGGGTCATAAAGACCAACCATGGCGCCAGTGATATTGTCCGTCAGCAAACCTTCTTCTTTGTCGCGAAGGTAAAGGCCGAGCAAAGCACAATCCAAGTTTTCATACTTCTTGATCTTGATGCTACGACCGCCCACCACAGGAATTCCCTGTTCATCACGAAGTGACTGAACGACGCAGGTGCCTTCAAGGCCTTTCTCGTCATTGGACTCCACGTACACCGCAAGCTCTTTGTGCGTCTTCGGTACAAACCGTTCGACCACACGAGCATTGAGATTGTGCTTGAGGAAGTATTCCCCGAGCAGATCCAGCAACCGATCGATCTCTTTGTAATCAATCGGCAACTTACAAAGCGAGATCATGCTTTCCAATTGTTGGTGCCGATCTTTCCCCCAAGTATCCGGATGTGCGATAGCGAACAGACCATGAAAGGCCAACGTCAACTCCGTATCCGGAAGACTGACGACGCCGTCAAACAACGTCTGATCCGCCAAGTACTGCCCAAGCAGCTTACTGTCGATATGCTCCTGACCCGGTTTAGGCCAGTAGGTCTGATTCGGAATCCGAAGTTTGACCCGGTTGAAACCAGCCAAATGCTTGTGGCGCTTATTCACTAATTCCGCATCGCCGATCATAACCGGCAACTTATCGCGCAACTCCCAAAGTTCCGGAAACATGTGCCAGTCATACCGCGTGAATTGCCGAGTAAAACTCGACAAACTTGATACATCCGCATGAATCTGGGCACGATACCCATTCTCCTTGATCGACGCCCTGGTATAAACTTGGCGACCAGTTTGGTGAACCTGGATCAGATCCAGCGAATCAACAAACGTCGGATTCAGAGAGGCAATCGGCGTGCCGATCACCGGCAATTTGCCAGCGATATAGACATCCCACTGATACTGCATGAAAGCAGTAACTTCCTGGTCAGTCTTACCAACCAGTTGAGGCACATAGCGCGCCAATTCCACTTGAAGGAATCTTTCTTCCGGGGTTTTGAAATTATCCCCGAACATAACCGCCTGCACTTTTCCGGTCAATTCCGGACTAACAAATCTCGACATTCTAACTTTCCCTTTCCTTGGTTTTCTCTTGTTTTTTCTATTCTTCTATTTCAATTTTTCACAAAACGTCTATTTTGAAACTAACACATGAATTATACCCATGTCAAATAGTGCGGACGAATGTGCCCGCTTATCAAAATATTAATTTGTGCCGAGGACCAGGATCGAACTGGTGACCCTTCCCTCTTCAGGGGAATGCTCTACCAACTGAGCTACCTCGGCATGCTAATTTTCAATGCAAACTACTATACCATGTAAGACCGCCAATGTTATCAGCCAAAACAGCTACCTCGGCGTTCTAATTTTCAACATTTACTGCGGTTGCTTCTGCAACATTGATTTCGCCTGTTGAAGAGCGTTATCAACCAACTGTGGATCACTACTAATAAGAGTCGACACCTTCTTGAGGTTTGGCTCGAGCAAGTAATATGAACCGACAGTCAAGGCTAAGATGACAATCCAGTAGAAAATATGAAATATAGATGACATTCTGGCTGAACGGCGCATGGACTTAAGCATTTTATTGCTATCCTCGACTAATGCGCGGGTTTGTTCAAGCAAAGCCTTTTCTTCTGGTGTCATTGGCACACTATAACAAATTTATATTAAAGGCGGAAGTATGCTAATCTTTTCACATAGCCCTCGTAGTTAAATGGATATAACTGCCCCGTCCTAAGGGGTAATTGTAGGTTCGATTCCTGCCGAGGGCACAAACTG
>CAIQCA010000025.1 GCA_903870235.1 uncultured bacterium | reverse complement strand
TCAAGGGTATTGCCGGTTCCGTTAATATCAGCGGTACCGGTCAAGGTGAGATTTTCGACATTGGAGGGAAGAACGTAGCTGATACTTGACTGAACCGTGTCCGTCCCCTCACCTGCATTTTCAACAACAATATCACCAGAATTGTCCACAACATAGATGTCGTTGCCGAGGCCGCCCGTCATCGTGTCGGCTCCAAGTCCACCATTCAAGAGATTATCTGCCTGATTGCCGGTTAATGTATCATTTGCAGATCCCCCGGTTGCATTTTCGATAAGTGAGCGGGTATCTCCCTTATAAAGTAAAGCATTTGCGACATTGCCTTGAGCGTAATGCCCATTGCCTAAGCTTGCCAATTGACTTGTCTTGAAGGTGCTCCACGCTCCAGGGCGTAGATCAACACTCACACTCGTTGTGTAGGCAGACAAGTCATATGTGTCAATGCCGCCGCCATCCCATAGGGTTTGGAAAATCTTTGTCTGGCTGGGGTTGAACGTATAAACAGTGTTTCCTGAATTATAATTGAAATTTGCACCATACATCTGCTGAACGGCTGCAATATCGCTCATCATCGGGCCAGTGAAATAGGAACCATTGGCAATGGTATATCCCCCCAAGCCGGCTCCGACATAACTCCTGTAGCTCATTACGGAATATTCAACGGAATCAATGCTCAAGTCCGCTACTACGCCGCTGGTATCATGAGGATGTTTCAAACCTAATGCATGACCGATCTCATGAACGTAGGTAGCATAAGCATAACTGCCGGCAACGGGATTGGTAGGTGAGTTACCGTTGCTATTCCCAAACCAAACATCTCCACCCACCTCCGACCAGGAAGAAGGATAGTAGGCCCACGATGTTGATGGCTGACTACTGGTCCCAAATCGAATGACTCCATTACCCCCGGTGGTTTCGGTGAAACTCAGATTGCAGACATTTGACCAACTTGCCAATGCGGCGCGAGCAGCAGCCTGCTGCGTTGCGTTCAATCCAATAAAATTTGAAAATGGTTCGGAACCCGCTGAATATCCAGTATAGTCAGTTGTTGTAGCAGGAAAACTGAATGTCACATTGTTGGTTCCCCATTTAACCCCGGACAACAAGGAATCAATTTGATTGACACCGGTGTCGGTAACTGACGATGTAGATAAGATAGCCATGGCAGTAACTTCCTCTTAACCTGTTCTGTGCAGTAATATCGGAACTGCTTCGTGGAAAATTTTTCCGCTTTAATTTCTAAAATCAATTACTACACTAGCAAAGTGTATTCCATTTTAATCGCTTGACATCTGTTTGTTGCAAGATAATGATGTCGTGATGTTTTTGTTTGATTTGGCGTGTCGATGAGTGGCCTGGCTAGAGGAGTATTTCTGAGAATATCTATTGATTTTGTATTTCACAAGGTAATCCCAATTACCTTTTGGTATCAGGTCCTGTGGAAAAAACATTAAGTGCTTATCTATAAATAACCACAACCTTGTTTAAGATGATCATAGCCGCTGCCAAAGCGTTTAATGCATTATATGAGAGATCTGTTTTCTCGTATCGTGGTACCAGCTTGCGAAACCGGTTAAACCAAGAATGGGCGAGCTCTTCTATCCACCTGCGTGCTTTGAAAGTGGGATCTCTTTCGATCAACTTCTTTTCCTCTCCTCTGGGACAGAAATGGGGTACAAATCCATTAGATGCAACCACATCTTCTTTTCCGACATATGCTGCGTCAAGACAAAGATTCGAAGGTGTGCTCCCATCTTCCGGTTCAAAAATCCGTCCTTTCAGCAACGGTTCCAAGGAAATACTGTCATGCCGGTTGGCTCCGGTCACGACGAGCGACAAGGGGACGCCATGCTCGTCGACGAGCAGACTGCGTTTTGGTCCGTTTTTTTCCCCGATCCGTGGGGTTCGGTCCAATGGATTCCTGTGCGAGTGGCGCTTTAATGTTCGAGCCATCCGCAGTTTCCCAAAGCCAAGCAATCCCTTCAAGTTCATCGTATTCAATCAG
>CAIQCA010000024.1 GCA_903870235.1 uncultured bacterium | reverse complement strand
TCTCTGGAGGCATGACCCCTGGTTCAACTTACTATTACAAAGTCATAGCTACCAATGCTAATGGCTCATCGGCTGCAGCTGGACCAGTTTCTGCCACAGCCTCAGCCACGTGTCCGGTAACTCTTCCAAACGTGTCATTCCTAGCAACCCAATTGGCACTCTCTAAGAGCTCATCTCTTACAGCTTCAGCTATCGATTCTCTATATGACATTTCTGCCGGTTCAAGCTGGAGCCTATCGTGGGTAGTATCTGGAGCAGATGCTTGTATCAAGTCAAACAACCAGTCAACACCTGATTGGACCGGTTCTCTTCCTCTCGTATCTCAAGCTAGCAATGGAAACCAAACTGTCACTCCAGCAAATACAACCACTTATACTCTAGATTGTTCGAATGCTGCCGGGCATGTCGTTAGAACGCAAACTATAACTGTTGCATCACTCCCATCGACTACTGTCTCTTGTGGTGTCTCTCAAACATCTATTACTGCCGGTGCATCTGTCACCGTCACAGCAACCATTACCAATGGCTCTGGATCATACACTTATTTACTCATTCCCGGCGATGGATCAGCTACTCAGTCAAACAATACCGGTGTCTTCAATGTCACATATGCGACCGGTGGGGCTACTTACACTCCAGTAGTTAACGTAACCAGCGGCTCTCCTCTGCCAAGTCATAACTCCTGTTCTACACCTGGCGTCTTTGTTAATACTGTCGTCATTCCTCCAGTTTCAGCTGCCCCTACTGTTAATCTCAAAGCCTCTATCAATCCAGATCCAACTGCATTTGGCCCATACGTCCACGTTCCTAAGGGTAATGCCTTCGATATTGCGTGGACCAAACCGGCCGCATTACCAAATTGTGGAGCGACCATAAACCCGCCAATCAATGGACGGGATAGTTGGGACATATCTGCTGTTGCTGATCAACAGAATATTAATTCAAACATCTCTACAACTGGTGCAAATGTCGGAACATACAAACTTACACTAACCTGCAGCAAAGCCAATGGCACCGGTTCACAATCAGCTATTGCTACTCTGGTTATTACTGATACAACCATCATTGAACACTAATAGTGATTGGGAGCTTTTCCAAATAAACAATATTGATTAACTTTATCTAGCGCTTGTTCCGCTGATAGCATTGAGTAAACTTTGTTGTTCAGGACTTGTTGTGGCCGCTGTTTTGGTGGTCGGCGTTTTTGTCGTTGACGATTTACTTGCTGATGAGCTAGGTGTTTGAGGTTTAACCAGCTGGGAAGCCAGATTATCCTGTTCTTTTTGGTCTATAATGACTGACTGTGTTGAACTACTAAGAGCGCTTGGAAGTAAAGCCTGCATGGTCCTTGGAGGAGGACCACTTAAATCTGTTGCTGGCGTTATCGGTGTCGTTTGTTGCTTCACGTTTAACCACCAATAAGACAACCCTAGAATTATGATTAATACCGTGATCACTGTTGATTTTACCAATGAACGTTGGTGTTCTTGAGGCGAGATTGGCTTACCGAGAGGAAACACGTGAGGGTTGATGTTCATGGATATTATTATACCATTCTATTTTATTTAGTAAGTGGGTATGTGGATAATACTTACTGATAAGGTTTTATGGTGGGAACCTGGTATAATTACCCAGTGGAAGGATTTTCTATAAAAAAAAGAGCAAAAAGCTTTATTCATGCCAGTCGAGGTATATGGATTTTTTTCAAAAATACTCACAATGCATGGCTGCATGTCGTTGCATTTATTGCTGTGATTGCACTCGGATTTTATCTGGGTTTATCGCGCATGGAGTGGATAACATTACTTATCGTCTGTAGTTTGGTATTTGTTTCTGAAGCATTTAATTCGGCAATTGAGGTGGATATTGACCTAACTTCTCCTGAGTATCATCCTTTTGCTAGGGATACCAAGGATATCGCGGCCGGAGCCGTCCTGTTGTCTGCGGTTTTCGCCATTGTTGTTGGTGTGCTTATCTTTTATCCACACATTTTTCTTAGATAGTGTTATAATATAGGAGACATTATGGGACGTCTTTTAAATAAAAATATGAAAGAAATAAATATTGTTTGGAACAAAGTCACTGTACACTCAAGATTTTGGGCTATCATCTTGTTTATTGGAGTTTTGCCCTCTCTGGCTTTTTACGCCGGAATAAAATTAGATAATTTGATAAATACTCAGGATCAATTGGCTCAGCTTTCAAAGCAAACTCTGTTCCAGTCAGAGCATGGAATGTGTAGAATTTCAGACTGCACCATCCAGAGTGTAGCAGGAGGCGGTAAGATCGTTCCAGGTGTAAATGTATCTCCCGCCATAAAAGTTGTCTCTCCTCAGGAGGGTGACCATGTAAGCCCAAAGTCGCCAGTAAAAGTTATTTGGAATGTCGCACCAGGTTCTTCTGTGACACATGTATCTGTATTACTTTTGGATTCTACTGGTCATGCTGCTTCGAGAGTCGTCACTGCCCCCGTTAGTGCCGGATTTGCGAATATAGATGTTCCAGCCGAATTGTCTAAGACCCCGTATACTGTCCTTATCCAGAGCGCTACTAAACTAACCTCAAGCCAAGACGTTCCTTTCGCTTACAGTGGAGAGTTTTATCTATAATTGTCTTACGATTACGACTTACCAGATGAATTGATAGCTAACACACCAGCTGATCCACGAGATTCGGCACGACTTTTGATATACAAAACCGCGACGGGAGAAATATTCGAAGATGTTTTTGCAAATATTTACAAATATTTGCCAGAAAAATCTGTTTTAGTGCTCAATGATACCAGAGTAGTCCCGGCTAGGATGGAACTTACAAAGACGACTGGTGGTAAGGTTAGGATCCTCTTTCTGGTCAACGAGAAGCAGTCAGACTTACTTATCAAAGGTTTACCAGATAGAAAATTGAAAATAGGGGACTTACTTTCTATAAACAGTCATAATATTGTCGAAGTAGTTTCTCAAGATAATGAGGAATTTACCTTAAAAATACTTATTTCATCAGAAGAGTTTCAGGATCTGATGAGGACGGTTGGAATCACTCCACTCCCCCCGTATATTCATACGACTTTGACCGAGGCAGAGGCACGCGCTAAGTATCAAACCGTCTTTGCTGGTGGCAAACTGGGTCAAGATAGTTCATCGGCAAAGATGCCCAGTTTATCAAACATGTCACTTGCCTCTGTTGCTGCTCCCACCGCATCTTTACATTTCACTCCTCAAGTTTTTCGGGCTTTGGAAGCAAAACATATCGAGAAGGCCTTCGTGACACTGCATGTTGGTCGTGGGACTTTCTCCTCGGTAGACTCTTCGAAATTGGAAAACCGGGGAAGGGGCGCAGAAACCTTGCATGAAGAACCGATTTTTGTTCCAAAGACTTCAGCCGACATGATCGCCACAGCCAAAAAAGAGGGAAGACCGATAATTGCTTCTGGTACTACGGCCACACGCGTTCTCGAATCGACTGCTGAGTATATTTCCAATAGTCTCGACAAAGTTGATGCTGCTCGCGATTCCGCCGGTGATTTTGGAGATGATTTCGTCGGTAACACATCGATATTTATTAAACCACCCTATGATTTTAAAATAGTCGATGGTCTTATAACCAATTTTCATTTACCGAATACCTCATTACTGGTCTTACTAGACGCTTTTATCCAATATAAATATCGTCAAAATAAAAAAGATGGAGCTCTTGCAGCGGAGCAACAAAAAACTTGGCGTGATTTATATGAATATGCCATAAAAAATCAATTTCGTTTCTATTCTTTCGGAGATGCTATGTTAGTGATATAATCACCCTCATGAATATAAAACGCATAATTTTTTGGGTTTGTTTTCTTATTATATTGGCCTTGATCGTGTGGGGTTTGGCAGTGGCCATGAGTAAACCAGTCATAGCTCCAGGTGTTGCTACGGGTTCTCCAGCGCCAGTTTCGGAGGTTGATCATGTTAAAGGTCCATCCACTGCGCCAGTAACCATTATAGAGTATAGTGATTTTCAGTGTCCGGCCTGTGAGAATTATTATCCTGTAGTTTCCAGGTTGTTAGAGGAATCTTCGACTACAGTTAGATTTGTCTACAGGCATTTTCCTTTGTCACAACATCCAAATGCTATGCCGGCAGCCATGGCTTCTGAAGCCGCTAGTCAGCAGGGTAAATTCTGGGAGATGTATGATCTTATTTTCAAGAATCACTCTGATTGGACAGAGTCGGCTGACCCAACCCCGACCTTTGTTGGTTATGCAAATACTCTCGGCCTAGATATACCAAGATTTATTGGTGACCTTGGTACTTCGACTTCGAAACAGGCCATAGAGGCGGATTCGCAAAGTGGTCAGAAGGCCGGCATCAATGCGACACCAACCTTCTTTATTAACGGTAAAGCTATAAATACTCCATCAACCTATGCAGAATTTAAAAAACTTATTGACCAAGCCACTTCAGGCAGTACCAATTAGTTGGGCTATTGTGGTGTTTATCGTGGCTCTTGCCGGTTTTGCCGACGCTTCATATTTGGCGATTGAACATTATCAAGGAGTTATTCCACCATGTTCAATCGTTTCTGGTTGTGAGACTGTTTTGACTAGCTCGTATTCTGTAATGTTCGGGATTCCGGTTGCATTATTTGGCGCATTATTCTACCTTTTGGTTGCCGCTGGAGCCTTCGCTTATCTAGAAGGGAAACATGAGAGGCTTTTCAGGTATTCACTACTGGTTACTGTGTTTGGATTATTGTTTTCCATCTGGTTTGTTTATTTGATGGCATTTATTATTCATTCATATTGTTTGTACTGTCTTGGTTCAGCGACCACTTCTACTATTTTATTTATCTTAGCTTGTGTAATCTTTAAGAAATATAAATGGACTATGAACTCTTAGATTCTGGTGATGGTGAGAAACTCGAACGCTTCGGCGAGTTCATTTTGTCGCGCCCTGATCCACAAGTATTGTGGCGTAAATTGTTGCCAGCCTCCGAATGGAAAAAGGCAGACGGATCATTTACTCGTGGAGAAAAGAGCGGGGACTGGTCTCTCAAGAAAACTATTACCGATCGCTGGGCCATAGATTATGCCGGATTGAAGTTTTGGATTCGCCCAACAGCTTTCAAGCACGTCGGTTTGTTTCCAGAGCAGGCGACCAACTGGGACTGGATGAGGAATGTGATTTTAGGCCAGGTTCAGGAGACCGAAGTTCTTAACCTCTTCGGTTATACTGGCGGCGCCACTCTCGCCTGTGCACAAGCCGGTGCGAAAGTTGTTCATATAGATGGCTCCAAAGTGGCTATAACTTGGGCCCGCGATAATGCTGAACTTTCCGGCCTAGACAAGAAGCCAATTCGTTGGATCTTGGATGATGCCCGAGCTTTCGTGAAGCGCGAAGTCAAACGTGGTCGCAAATACCAAGGAATCATCATGGATCCGCCGGCTTTTGGTCATGGCCCAGACAATGAAGTTTGGAAGATTGAAGAAGATTTTATTACGCTTGTAGAAATGTGTTTTTCAATATTGGCAGATAAACCACTATTTTTTCTGATAAATGGATATGCGGCTGGATATTCTGCGATTGCTTATGAAAATATTTTGAAACCTCTCGTGGAAAAATATGGAGGCACCATAGAAAAAGGGGAATTGACCCTCGCTGAAACTAACAAAAGTAATGCAACAAAAAAGGAAGCAGTTCGTCTGCTCCCCTGTGGAATCTTCGCTAGGTGGTCGGCATAAGCATGTGGAATTCCTGGATTAAGTCCCGGAGATTCATACGTGTCAGTTGTTTGAATTGCTCGGCCATCTCCTCTTTGAAGGTTACGGCATAGTATTCATTACCTGGCTGTGTATCGATGAGTGGCAATATTTGCGTAGCCAGGCCGTGTTCAATCATGAGAAAGTACGTCGTGAAAACTTCTTGTGCGAACGAACAATATTTGATCATTCTTCCTTGGCTATCCAGTTCATCAAAACGGATGTAACCATTTTGATTGTTGGGATATACCATGGCCTCTAGGATAACCTTATCCATATTGATATCTGCCGCGATCATGAGTTCTCTTTCATATTCGGAAGTCATAAGTCCTCCGAGTAAAAAGTAAATCCTCACCGAGTGTACGCCATCTCTTAAGTCTAAACAGCCCCTATAGATGTCGTTGCTGGGGGCAGTTATCAAGAGAAAGCCGTGTCGCATCTCTTCCGGCGGAGTTGTCCTTATCAAGTCTTGTATTGATCTTTTCACTTTTTGCCTCCAGAAAACATTCTAGGCTTATTGTCATAAATAGTCAAAGAAGTATAATGTGTAAGTTGACATATTTGTCTGGTCTAAACGTCATCTATTAGTAAGTTAATAATAAAATATATGAATCCACAAGAAAAAAATTGTTCTGAATCGAAGTGTTCCATAGCCGGTAGTTGTGAATGTAAGTGTGGAGAAAAGTGTGGTTGCACATCTGGATGCTGTAAATCGAGGTGTTTCAAAAATCCATTGATGATCATAAAGATCGCTGGCGTCATATTGGCCATATATCTGGCTGTACTTTCTGTTAAAGAATTAAAATCTATTGCCTATGTTGGAACTAACCCACAACAAAGCCATACTATCGATGTGACTGGCTCTGGGGATGCAGTTGCTATACCTGATATTGCAACGATTTCATTTACCGTGACCGAGACAGCTAAGACAGTTGCCGATGCACAGGATAAAGCTGCGACCAAGGTAAATGCCACGATTGCTGCCCTCAAGGCCGCAGGTATTTCTGACAAAGATATCAAGACTACCTCTTACAATATCAACCCTCATTACGAATACCAAAGTAGTGTTTGTTCTGCTAACGGTGTTTGTCCTCCTTCAAAATCCATCGTGACAGGATACGATGTGAGTCAAAGCACGGATGTGAAAGTCCGCGATTTGAAGAAAGTTGGAGACCTGTTTACATCAATCGGTGCCAATGGAGTGCAAAATGTTAATGGTCCTTCATTTTCTGTAGACAATCCAGATACGGTTCAAGCTACAGCACGTGCCAATGCTATAGATAATGCTAAAGCCAAGGCTGATGTTTTAGCTAAAGCTCTAGGAGTACATATTGTACGAGTTGTTAGTTTCTCTGAATCCGGCAACAACGTTCCTTATCCTATAAGGTATGATATGGCTTCCGGTGTGTCTTCTGCTAAGGCGATTGCCGTGCCGGAGATCTCAACGGGCGAGCAAAAGATCACAAGTAGCGTGACTATTACATACGAAATAGAGTAAATATTGAACATTGTGTTAGGTGATTGGCCCCGGAAGGGGCTATTTGCTTTTTGGTCAAAACATGCTATTCTTGTTATGTAACCACCCCAGCAGGGGTTTTTTAATAGAAATGGCGCCAAGTGGACTGAAGTGAGTCAAAGAGAATAGAGGGTGCCAATAAAGTTTCAAAATATCAAAAACATGGGAATTACAAACTACATCAAAGAAACCAAAACAGAGATGAGCCATGTAAATTGGCCAACAAAGCAACAGACGATCAGATTTACACTTTTGGTTATCCTGACATCTGTCGCTGTCGCTGCCATTCTTGGTCTTTCCGATTTCATCTTCAAGACTCTTCTAACCCTATTCTTCCCACGCTAGTAAGTATTTCGATCTTAACTTCTTATTTTTAAAAAATCATTCAAATGTCAAAACAGCACACAACTGGTGAGAGAAATTGGTATGCCATACATACTTACGCTGGCTATGAAAACGCCGTTGCCAGGAATCTGAAACAGCGTATTGAGTCTTTGGGTATGGAAGACAAAATTTTTGCTGTTATTGTCCCAACTGAAAAGAAGATCAAAGTGAAGAGTAACAAGCGTGTAGAAGAGGAGGAGAAGATCTATCCAGGTTATGTGCTTGTAGATATGGTTGTGACAGATGATTCTTGGTACGTAGTTCGCAACACGCCTCGCGTTACTGGTTTCGTTGGATCTGGTGTTTATCCAGTTCCACTCGAAAAGAAGGAAGTCGATGCTTTGTTTGCACGTATGACCAAGGGAGGTGTCGAACACACTATCGATTTGTCAGCAGGTGACCTTATTAAGATTACAGACGGACCATTCAAAGATTTTGAAGGTAAGGTTAGCGAGGTCGATACTCAGAGAGGTAAGATCAAGGTCTTGGTTTCTATGTTCGGTCGAGAAACACCAGTCGAACTTGATTTCTTGCAAGTAAAGAAAGTTTAATGTAGGATAACCCAACAAATACCATGGCAAAGAAAATCGTAAAAACAGTTAAGGTTCTAGCTCCAGCAGGGAAGGCAACTCCAGCTCCACCACTTGGTCCTACTTTGGGTCAGGCCGGTGTTAACATTGGTGACTTCACAAAGAAGTTCAATGACGCCACCAAGAGTATGATTGGCGATATTATCCCAGTTGTTATCTCGGTTTATGAAGACCGTACTTATAGCTTTGTTTTGAAGACTCCTCCAGCATCAAGTCTTATCCTTAAGGCCTTAAAGAAAGAGAAGGGTTCAGGCAAGCCAAACTTGAGTAAGATCGGTACTATCTCCAAGGCTCAACTCAAGGAGATTGCTGAGAAGAAACTTCCAGATCTAAATGCAAACGACATAGAGGCTGCTATGAAGATTGTTGCTGGTACAGCCAGATCTATGGGGGTAGATGTGAAATAATAGGCAAAGTAAAATAATTTTCAATCAAACAAAAAAACGTGCCGTTCCCGAGTCTCGGGCGGCACGTTTTGGTTTCGGTCAGTATTTGTTACTTAGCGATATGCTCGGCGGCAGCTTCTTTCAGGTCGTCGTTTTCTGCACACTTCGCGATGATCTGAGCCTCTTGCCTTGTGGTAAGAGAGAATAGTTTTTCGAAGATCTTCTTTGTAACCTCGTTACTAACTTCGAACTCATCGACGTAGTCGAGGTAGAACTGCACTGCTTCCGGCGCCGTCTCAAGGAACTGCACCTGTAACATCACACCAAATTCCATGACGGCATCGCTATCTCCATCGCGGAACTTTTGGCATTGTTCCTTTGTCCACACGATCTGGTGCATTGTGTCCCAGACCTTTTCACAATCAATGTCACTTCCATCCACCTTGTCGAGGATAGCCTCGAAGTCGTCAGATGTTTTGGCTACTGATAGGGCATGATCCAACAGGGCACTAGTCAAAGAATCATAATTGCTTCGACTTTCATACATATCAAGCCAGTCTTCGACTGGTTCTGTGCATGTTTTGATTTTTTCCACGATCTTGTCGATTGCCGGATCATCATCACCGAGCTTGTCGTACAAGGCCTCGAGTTCCTCGAGGGTTGTTGCGTTCTTCAGAAGCTCTTCGACCGCTCTGGTGTGAATGGGACTGTCCTCGGATACTATATCCAAGATTTCTTGCCAATCATCGCTGGTCTTCGCGAGTTCAATCATTCGAGTTCGCGCCAACGTCTCTTCTGCGCTACCGGTGTCGGCGTATCGAAATTTGTCGATCCAAGTCTCGAAATCGTTGACTTCTTCTTCGACTACTGCCGGTGTTGCCGCTGTGTGTTCGGCGACCACTGTTTCTGTGCGGTTTACGGCTGGCGTTGTTATGTTGCCACGATTTTGATCGGCTCCCAGTGGAGCTGGATTGGCACTGGTTAAGGTCGGTGGCTTATAATGAGCCACTGCATGAGGTTCTAGCCCCATGATTTTTCGGAACATTTTCAATATACTACTCACGTGTTTTCCTCCTGTTTTTTGTTAGTAAAACTCTTTCTGAACCCAATTTACAACAGAATTTGAATCTGTGGCTATACTAATACATATTATACATAAATGTCAAGTCAGCTATTGACTTATCTATATATTTGTGCTAAACTGGCTAGTAGGTTGGGTAATTCCCCACAAAGGTAGTATCCAAACGGTAGTTTAACCAAAGTGGCATATAAGTAAGTCCACTAAGTGTTGTTTGACAGTAGAAAAGGAGAAAATATATGGAAGGTAAATTAATCGGCGGAATCATCTTCGTCGTCGCGGTGTTTTTACTCATCGTGATGTACAAGTTGATCTTACGGGTCTTCGGCGTGGTCATCATTCCGAAAGACACCATTGGAATCATCAACAAGAAATTCGTTCTGCTGGGTTCAAATCGGACCTTGCCGGACGGCGAAGTCATCGCCCTCAAAGGCGAGGCCGGCATTCAAGCTGATGCATTACCACCGGGAATCCATTTTTGGCTCTTCCCGTGGCAGTACGCCATCAACATTCAGTCGTTCACAACGATTGAGCAAGGCAAGATCGGCGTCGTGGAAGCTCGTGGCGGTAAACCGTTATCGGGCGGTCGCGTTCTCGGCAAAACCGTTGAATGTGATTCATTCCAGAGCGTTCGGTTGTTCCTCGAAAATGGTGGTCAACGCGGTCCTCAGATCGCGATCATCCCACCGGGAACTTACCGGATCAACACGGCGTTCTTCCAGCTCAGCACTGCGGCAGTGTTGGAAATCGCTGACAACACCGTCGGTATTGTGACGGTCAAGGACGGCAATGCGCTCGCAACCGGCGATATTGCCGGTAAAGAAGTCGTGGGACATAATCTGTTCCAGGATGGTCAAGCCTTTATCGAAGCGGGCGGCTTCAAGGGCTTGCAAGAGCAGGTGCTCTTGGCTGGTCGGTACTTCATCAACCCGTTGTTTGCAACAGTTGAAACAACGAAGATGACGGAAGTCCCGATTGCTCACGTGGGCGTTGTGATTGCCTTTGTCGGTAACCCCGGCAAGGATGTCACCGGTGACGCCTTCAAACACGGTAATCTCGTGAGTCGTGGTGAAAAGGGTGTTTGGGTGGATCCGTTGGATCCAGGCAAGTACCCGATCAACCCGTTCACCCACCGTGTGGAATGTGTGCCGACGGCTAACGTTGTGTTGAATTGGGCGACCGGTAAAACGGAAGCACATAAACTCGACGAGAAGTTGAGCACGATCACTGTTCGTTCTCAGGACGGGTTCTCGTTCAACCTGGATGTCAGCCAGATCATTCACATCCCCCGGAACGACGCCCCCAAGGTGATCGCCCGGTTCGGCAGTGTGATCAACTTGGTCAGCCAAGTGCTCGAACCGACAATCGGGAATTACTTCCGAAACGCGGCGCAGAGCTATGACGTGATCGAATTCCTGAAACACCGCAATGAGCGGCAGGAAGCGGCCAAGCAGTCGATCGCGGATGCCTTGTCTGAGTACAACGTCGGAGCGGTGGACACCCTGATCGGTGACATCAATCCGCCGGAGTCGCTCATGAAGACACTCACCGATCGCAAGATCGCTGAGCAGGAGCAGGTTACATTCAAGACGCAGGAAGAGGCGCAAACGGTTCGTCAGAAACTGGAACAGGCCAAAGCATTGGCGAACACGCAGGCGCGGGTTGTCGACGCTGAACGTAATGTGGCGATTGCTGGATATGATGCGGAAGCTCATATCAAGCAGGCGACTGGCGCTGCAACGTCGAAGAAGATCCAAGCTGAAGCGGATGCGAACGTTGTCACGATCGTGGGTAATGCCGAAGCAGGCAAAGCTCTCGCGGTCGGTACGGCTGAAGCAGATGTCATCAAGATGAAGATTGCTTCGATGGACGCCGGCAACTACGCCTTGGTGCAAGTTGCGCAGGCGTTGGCTAGCAACCACATCAACCTGGTACCCAATATCCTCGTCAACGGCAGTGGCAGTGGCAGTGGCGCGGGTGGCGGAACGTTGGTGGATGTGTTGCTTGGCAGCATGCTGAATGAACAGCTGAAGAAAGCTCCGAAAGCGGATGCGGCTGTTCCGACAGCTCCGGCGCCAGTTACACCGGTGCCCCACGTGGATCCTACAGCTCCGGCGAAAACCGCCGACGGCAAGAAGTAACCAAGTGGTCTTGAGTAGTTAGTGAAGTTCGGGGCCGGTTGTAGCGCAAGCACAACCGGCTCCTTTTTAACCAGAAAAACCACCGGCTTTAGCCGGTGTGTGCATTAAAAGGCGTAGCCCATGTAAAATCACCTAAGGTCGATATTAACAACCTAAGGTGATTTTACGAACCATGAATGGACGCTTGTATCATGAAGAGTCACATTCAACGTGGAAGTGTGATTACCACATAGTTTGGTGTCCCAAGTACCGTGGAGAGGTACTCAAGGATAGGTATATTAAACTAGAGTTGAAGAGAATCCTCAAGGCCATAGCAAAGTGGAAGGGGTTCTACATCCTCGCGTGGCATATAGGTGACGAACACATCCACCTTTACATCTCAGTACCACCTAAGCATTCAGTTGCCTATGTGATGGCTGTGATGAAAGGAAAGTCGTCAACCTGGATTAAGAAGAAGACTAAAAAGTTCCCTCAGGGCACTTTGTGGCAACGTGGATACTTCGTATCAACGACTGGTGCTAACGAACACACAATCAGGAACTATGTGAACAATCAATCACACCACCAAGTTGAGTTAGAGCAAAAGCGCTTCAGTATCTTCCACTGACGCACAGCGACCAAAGGTCGCAGTATAGAAGCCACCAGCGTCAGCTGGTGGTTTTCACTATTTGTTTACTTTTATTTACACACCCAAATCCCCGGCGTGATTTACCTGATATTCCAAAAGCAATGAACCACCGTCTGTTTGCACCGAATTTTTTAAGGTCAAGTGATATTTTAGATCTTTATTGAAGAGTTTTATTCCAGCTCCAAAAATTATCGGTTCGATAGTTAAATACAATTTACTAACCATGCCGCTTTCCATAAACATGGTGTATATCTGTGAGCCTCCGCAGATGGCTACTTCCTTGAATCCTTTTTTGGCTAAATCCTCCAATAATTCACGCGGCGGTTTAGTTGTCGTTTCTAGACCTTCAACTGGTTCTGGTGAGTAGATTATGTTCGTGCGCTCTTTCAAGGGCTTACCGAGCGTTCTGTAGGTATTTAGACCCATTACTATTACGCCAGCACGTTTGGTTATCTCGATAAAGCGCTTCTTATCTTCTTTGCTAGTCCAAAAGGCGGCGTGGCTGGAGTCTTTGCCTATATATCCATCAGCTGTTAGTGCTGCAATGATAAAGCAGATCATGATATTAGGATTCTAACATTTTGATATACATATTGCAGTATGTCATGTTTGCATTTGTATACATTTGGACTATACTTTTGTTATAACCAATTTCATGAAGAAGACAACTCATTCCAAAATTAAAATGAAATCAAAAATTCCTGCCAAGGCGATATTAAAGTCGGCAAATAAAGTAGCGGCCAAGACGCCAGAAAAGATGAATAAAGTTTCTCTTCAAAAAAACGGCGTTATCGTAAATGGAGTTAAAGTTATCAACGGTGCCGATATCACCAATGGTGTCAGCTCTACTAAAAATTCTAAGACAACCGTTAAACAAATTATCTCAACCGGTTCCAACCTGGAGCATAGGTTTGTGAAAAATTACAAAGATCTGGAAAAGATGGTTAAGACTTTCAAACAAATGGGGTATAGGGTTGTTTTGACCCAAGGTGTCTATGACCTTATCCACGAGGGTCACGCTGCATATCTGGAAGCGGCTAAGGGGTTGGGTGACGTTCTTATTGTTGGCGTTGATTCCGATGAGTTAACCCGTAAAAGAAAAGGTCCAGATCGCCCGATTGTTCCACAAGAGGAGAGACTGAAGATGTTGGTTCATTTGCGCCATGTGGATTTGGTAACTTTACGAGAGGCTCATCATGATATCGGGTATCTGATCAGGTTGGTTCGTCCAGATGTTTTGGTAGTTTCTAAGTCGACAACTGATTTTACATTTAATATGGCCAAGGAATATGAGTCGGTCTGTGGTCAGGTAGTATCATTGCCACCACAAGCCACCACGACTACGTCAGCTCGCATACGCAACTTGACTATTGAGGGTGCAGAGAAGTTGGCCAAGGAGGTTTCGAGTCTGACACAAGATTTTTTGAGTAAGATCAGACAGAAGAATTAATTTGATTATGAATACGGCACTTATAGCCTTCGTCCCGGTGATCCACAAAGGGTATGTGGATTTTTTTCGCAGTCAAAAAGGGGATATCCTGATTTTTGGTGAAGATGTGATCGCTTTATATGTTCATCTAACTCGTGATCTGCGCACCATTTCGCCAGATGATGCAGTTAAGGCTCTTAGGGAGATCGTTCCAGGCAGAAAGATTTCTGTTTTACATTTGAAAGATTTGAAGCAGTCCAAGAAATTACCTTATGACAAGATATCGATGCCGGATGATGAGGTCTGTCATGATTTGGCGGAAAAGTATCTGTCCGGCAAAAAGGTGGAGTTTATAAGCGTTTTTTTGCGTTGGAACCGAGTCATTACTTTCAAAGAATTTGAAATTGCCAAGGATAGGGTGATCACTAGGGAGAAATTTCATAAAGATATTCTCGCATTGGCGACCAAAGAAGCACAGAAAAGCGCTGATTGGTGGCGACAAATCGGGGCTATTTTAATAAAGAAAGGAAAAGTTATTGGTGGCTTCCATAACACACATTTACCGTCCGATTTTCATCTAGCAGTAAATGGTGATCCTCGTAGTAATTTTGATGCCGGCCAATATCATGACATAGTAACTTCTATCCACGCTGAGGCTGGAGCTATCGCCGAAGCCGCCAAGAAGGGGATATCTCTCAAGGGGGCCGATCTATATGTAACAACTTTTCCTTGTCCGACTTGTGCACGCTTGGCCGGAGTAGCCGGGATCAAAAGAGTTTTCTATTCGAAAGGATATTCTTTGCTTGATGCAGAAAATATTCTCAAACATTTTGGAGTGGAATTGATTTTGGTGGATGATGGAGCGAGTGACAAAAAGGCAGGGAATAAATAAAAGTCGGCCGCGCTGTCATTATAAAAACAAAAAAGCCGCTGTTCTGATCCAGCGGCATTTATTTCTTTGGCGATTTCTGACTAGTAGTGGTTCGATGCGATTGTCCTAACCAATTCTCATCATCAACCCCTTGATCTTGTCGTATGACGGATCATCGGGGTCGGATTGGACAATGTGCCCATGAAGATGAGTCACTGAGGCTCCGGTGAATTTTGTTTCCCCGAATCTTTCGATGAACGTTCCTCCGGTAATACCCAAGCGTGCTGTTTCCGACTTGATTATTTCAAGAAGTTCAGCCCAAGCGTCGACAGACAACTCATTCATGTGGGAGATGTGCTTTTTGTGAATGATTAAGCGATGGCGCTTAGTCGGCTTGTACGGATACATGTTATCGGTCACCCACCAAAACTTTTTTTCAACCAGCTCTGGTTTGTGGTATTGCTTCAAGTGTTCCGGACAGAATGGGCAGACACCGTCTTTAGCAATATCAGCAATGACCTGTCCATAAGTGTCTGAACCTGGCCGACCCTTGGTATTGTCGTGGTTTACGTGGGTTTTCATAATTAGGTCGGTGTTGGGATCGACATCGCCGGATGCGGATCATAATCCGTGAGAGTGAAGTGCTCTGGTCGGAAGTCCATGATGTCATTGATCGACTGATCGAGTGTCATAGTCGGAAGGCGTCGTGGCTCGCGGCTGAGCAATTCTTTGACGTGTTCGTACTGACTCTCGTAGATATGAGCGTCTGAAACCGTATAGATCAGTTCCCGCGGTTTGTATCCGATCAGCTTGGCGACCATGAGAAGGAAAGAGGCATACTGGATCAGGTTGAAGGCAACGCCAACCGGCATGTCTCCACTTCTCTGCACATGATGCAAAGAAACTTCCTTCGTTTCTGGGTAAGCCAGGATATGCATAGTGCCATGGCATGGTGCCACGACGACTTTGCGCTTCAGTTCTGAGTGCTGGATTGCGTATTGCGGAATCCAGGTGCTGATCACGTGGGTACGCAAGTACGGCCTTTCCTTGAGTTGCTTCAACACGTTAGTGATCTGATTGAAGGGGATCCCTTCAGCTGTCGGGAAGGCTGTCCAAGCTGGTCCATATGAACCAGGTCCTAGATCTCCAGGGGGAAGATCAAACATGGCACATCTTTCAGCAGTTACCCACCTGGTCCACCATTTGCAACCCCATTTCAACAGCTCCTCTTGAGTTCTGGCGCCGTGGAGGAAAGCAAAATGTTCAGACAAGGCACCGCCGATAAGTTTCGACAAATCACGCTCTGTGATAAGCGGGAAACCTTCGTCCATGTTGAAGCGCATCTGGCCGCCGACGATCATGCGAGACTTTTCTCCTTGGATTGGATTTACATCGATTCCTTCTTCCATAATACGTTTTAAAAGATCACGATACTGCGTATTAACTTTACGTTCGTTGTATGTTTTCATACACCAATATTACCTTATTGTTTTTCGGTTGACTACTTCTGTTTAGACACTACATTCTTTTCGAGAAGAACTCAAGCCTGAATGTTTTGGGTGATAGTCTCAAGGAACATTGTCGAATATTGACATATTAGTTTGGTGTGTTACAGTCCAGATAGCACCGAAGAGTTCACACGTCTATCAAAAAGGAAATTTCATGAAAAGGAAAATAGGTTATGCTAAGCAAAGCCAAGTGCCAAAGAATGCATACTAAGACCAGGATGTTGCAAAGATATGGTATCGAATTGAACCGGAGGAGCTATCAAGAGATAGCAAACCCGATTCGCGATCGTGGCCCGGGTAAAGCCAAGGATTCACGGTTTGTCGACCGTCAAAGCAATCGCATTACCCGTTGGTTTGTGAAGTACAGCGGCCGTTGGTTTCCGGTCGTTTACGATTCAAAACGAAAAACACTTGTGACAATTTTGCCTGAAGGTTCATTGGGTCCTGAACCCAAAGACTAGTGATGTTAAGTAGCTCGAGGGTTTCGGGCTATTTTTTATAAACTCTTGCAATCAAATATCCCGCGTGTATACTATTTGCTAGAAGTAGCATGGCTCGAGGAAGATCAAATCGCCTGAGTCATGACATGTGGAGGTGTACCGGGTTCCTGGGGATATAGGAACAACAAACACAAATGGAATCGTAACGATTCCTGCTGAGATGAAAACTGTTATGGCGCGTAGAAACAGCACTAGAGATGGCTAACTGATACTTAGCTGCGGTGCATAGGTCGATGCCCACCAATCGTATTCATTGTCAGCCAGTGGGGAGTGGGGTTCAGCAACAAAGTGCTTGCGGCGTCAGTCTGCAGCTACGTCGTCTGTTCGCACCGATTAGCGCTCAACCCCTCCCACATTTTCGAGGGATATTGGTGTCTTCTGCATTCATCACCAGTGTCTTCTCACTAGTCGGTGTCTCGTCCTAACTTACCCGGTTGACGAGCCACCGGCTTTTTTGTATACAAATTTGCACATAAATTTTCATGCTACAATGCCATTATTAACATCATTAATAGCGATTGTTTTTAATTCACCCCTATGAAAGATATCCAAATAAAGAAACTTATCGAGGCGGAGAAAAAACGCCAGAAGAAGGTGGTTAACCTGATCGCCTCAGAAAATTTTGTTTCCAGTGATGTTTTGGAAGCTCTCGGATCAGAACTTACAAACAAATATGCCGAGGGTTATCCGGGCAAGCG
>CAIQCA010000023.1 GCA_903870235.1 uncultured bacterium | reverse complement strand
TGACTGACAAGATGACTGGTCGTTCACGAGGCTTCGGCTTTGTGACCATGGTTAACGATGCTGATGCTGATTCAGCTGTACAAAAGCTGAACGGCAGTGAGCTCGATGGTCGCAAGATCGTCGTATCAGAAGCTCGTCCAAAGGCTGAGCGCGTGTAATTTGTTACATCGCTTAAGTTTTACAAAAATCTCGTTGTCGCAAGACAGCGGGATTTTTGTTTTACCCAACCGGCTTCCGAACTGGCCCACGATTTGTTACAATGCTCCCATGTCAAAAAACACACCAAAATCCAGCTTGTCTGGCAAAGTTGATAGCGACACATTTTTTACTAGGAAACATATTCATGATAGAGATATTGCAGCTCACTTAGATCGTATTAACCATGAATTTGCCGATGGTTTCGCTTTTCTTCAGAAATACCCCAGATCAGTTACTATATTTGGTTCTTCAATGGTTGCTACAGATAGCCCAACATACAAAGCGGCAGAAGAGTTATCGAAAGCTATAGCTAAGGAATTGAAATATGCAGTTATTACCGGGGGTGGTCCAGGCGTTATGGAGGCTTGTAGCAAAGGTGCCAGTGAAGCTGGTGGACAAGCAGTTGGACTCAATATCAGTTTACCTCATGAACATGGAGCCAATAGCTACAACACCGATCATATGAAGTTCGCTTACTTCTTCTCACGAAAGACGATGTTAACTTTTGCTGCCGAAGCCTACGTATTTTTTCCTGGAGGATTTGGAACTTTCGATGAACTCTTCGGTGTACTGACTCTTATACAAACTGGCAAAATTCCACATGTACCAGTTATTTTGTTTGGTTCAGATTTCTGGAAGCCGATTATCAAGAATTTGAATGAAATAATGCTCAATCAATATAAGACTATCGATCCAGGAGACTTTGATCTATGCAAGATTACTGATTCTGTAGATGAGGCTATTTCTATTGTTCGTGATGCACCAATCTCTGAATGGTGGAGAATAATTAACTAATTTTGTAGAAAAAGGTTCGTGTGTTACTGTTTTATTTATGAAATTTACTATACAAGCCAAAGTGCCAGGTAAGTTGGCGCGCGCTGGCGTGATCGAAACATCACATGGCAAGATAGAGACGCCGGCGTTTATTCCTGTGGGCACTAAGGCAACTTTGAAGGCGCTTATGCCAGAATCTGTGCGTGATCTCGTTGGTGCTCATGCAGTTTTGGCGAACACCTATCACTTGTACCTTCAACCTGGTCAGGAAGTTTTGAAGAAGTGTGGAGGTTTACATAAGTTTATGAATTGGTCAGGTCCAACTTTTACTGACTCTGGAGGCTTTCAAGCTTTCTCGCTAGGGGCCGCATGGGGAAAGGGGATTAGCAAGTTAGCGAGTGGCGAAGGGGAAGAAGATGGGCGTAAACTTGCTTCAGATATCTCAGACGACGACGTATCGAAACACGCGGCTCTTGCTAAAGTTGATGACGACGGTGTCACATTCAAATCCGTTATCGATGGCACAACCCACCGCTTCACTCCAGAGATTTCTATGGATATCCAACGCGATATTGGAGCAGACATTATCTTTGCTTTCGATGAGTGTGCGGCGCCAAATGCTGACTATGAATATCAGAAAGTTGCTATGAATCGCACACATGAGTGGGCCAAGCGAAGTCTAGCGCAACATATAGATAATGATGCTGCAGCCGCAGAAAACACAAAAGACAAACCGCAGGCTCTTTTTGGTATCGTGCAAGGCGGTCGTCATGAGGATCTGCGTCGCGAAAGTGCGCGCGCGATTGGTGCGATGGGGTTTGATGGATTTGGTATCGGTGGCTCTTTTGATAAAGGAGATGTTGGTACGGCTGTGCGTTGGGTCAATGAAGAGTTGCCAGAAAATAAACCACGTCACTTACTCGGTATTGGTGAGCCGCTTGATCTTATTTTGGGCATAGAAAACGGTGTTGATACCTTCGACTGTGTGTCCCCGACACGTATAGCTAGAAATGGCGCAGTATATTCAAGCCTTGGTCGCCTCAATCTTTGTAATGCAGAATTTATAAGCGACACCGGTCCGCTTGATCCAGAGTGTGGTTGCTATACTTGTAAAAATTATACTCGTGCTTATCTCGCGCATTTGTGTCGTGCCAAGGAAATGTTGTCGGCCACACTTCTTTCGATACACAATCTTTATTTTTTGGTGAATATGGTTAAGAAACTTCGACAAGCGA
>CAIQCA010000022.1 GCA_903870235.1 uncultured bacterium | reverse complement strand
TGCTTTTTCAAACATGGATATTATACAGCAAAGACCTATGTGGACCTATATACTTGCGCTTTTCTGTGTATTTTGTTAGTATTTCCTGAAGCTCTTCGGAGCTTGTTTTAAACTGTTTTCACAACCAATAAACACGAAATTATATTTTTTATGGCACGATCACTAAAAAAAGGACCATATATTGAAGAGAGACTACTTTCCAAGATAGCCGGCAAAAAGCCTGCAACAACCGGAGTTATAAAGACTTGGTCTCGCCGTTCACAGATTTCACCAGAAATGGTCGGATTCGTCTTCGGTGTGCATAATGGCCGACAACACATAGAAGTTTTAGTCACCGAGGACATGGTTGGACACCGCCTCGGTGAATTTTCGCCTACACGCAAGTTCGTACGCCATGGAGGTAAGATGCAAAAGGAAATTGAGCTCAAAGCCAAGGAGGCAGAAGTCGCTGCTGCCAAGTCTGCTAAAGAGGCCGCTACTGCTGCACCTGCCGCTAAGAAATAATATCTACTGACGAACATAACTCCCATGATTACCGCCAAACTTTCAAATTACAGAATTGCTCCTCGCAAAGTTCGTCTAGTCGCAGATATGATCCGTGGTAAGTCTATAGAGCAAGCTCAAATCATTTTAGTAAATGTATCCAAGAAGGCTAAACACCCATTGGCCGGGCTTTTGGATTCAGCTATCGCTAACGCCAAGAATAATTTCAATATAGACAAGGAAAATCTTATGGTCAAAGAAATTCGTGTTGACCAGGGTTATATTCTTAAGCGTTCTATACCTATGGCTCGTGGTTCAGCATTTCCTATCAAGAAGCGTACAAGCCATGTTAGTTTAGTTTTGGCACCAAAAGCCGAAAAGACTATAAAGACAGTTAAAACTGCTACATCAGCAAAGCCTGCAAAAGCCACAGAAGCTAAGGTTAAAGCCGTTAAATCATCAAAGAAATAACATGTCACACACAGTACATCCATATTCTCATAGACTAGGAATCATCCGCGACTGGAAGTCACGCTGGTTTGCTACAGACAAGACTTATCGTACAGCCTTGAAGACAGACATTACGATTCGTGAATTTTTGACTAAGGAACTCCGCCCATTCTTTTTGGGAGGCCTCGACATTGAGCGTACTCAGAAGGCGGTTCGCGTCATCATCAAGACATCTCGTCCAGGTATGATTATCGGTAAGTCTGGTGACGGCGTTGTCAAACTACGTGAGAAGGTTTTGGTACTTTTGAAGAGAGCTAAGATTTCTCTCGGTACTCAGGAATTGAAGATCGATATCGAGGAAGTTCGCAACCCAGAGTCCAATGCCGCTATCGCCGGTATCATGATTGCTGATGCTCTTGAGAAACGTTTGCCATTCCGCCGCGTTATGAAGCAGACTATTGAGAAAGTTATGGCTAACAAGGATGTGAAGGGTATTCGTATCCGTCTCGGTGGCCGTCTCGGTGGTGCCGATATTGCCCGCTCCGAAGAATTGAAGAAGGGTCAGATCCCTCTACAGACACTACGTGCAGATATCGATTTCGCCCGCGAAAAGGCCCACATGACTTATGGTGACATTGGTATCAAGGTTTGGATTTACAAGGGTGAGATTTTCAATAAAGAAGTCAAAGAGCGTCTCGCTAAATAATATTCATTACCATGTTATATCCAAAGAAAGTAAAACATCGCAAGTGGTTCACCAAGCGCAAGCACCCGGTGAAAGAAGCCAATAAGAATGAGACTCGTGGTATCACAGTCGCTTTCGGTTCTTTTGGTCTCAAGGCCATGAAGTACGGACGCATCACTTCCAACCAGATTGAGTCAGCCCGTAAAGCTGCAGTTCACTATGCTGGCAAAAACGGCAAGATGTGGACACGTATTTTCCCAGATCGACCATACACACAGAAGCCAGCCGAAGTGAAAATGGGAAAAGGAAAAGGTGATCCAGTAGGCTTCGTAGCCGAAGTGAAGCCTGGTCGTATCATGTTTGAGCTCGATGGAGTTGAAGCTGATGTTGCAATAGAGGCTCTACGTAAGGCTGGAACCAAGTTGCCTATCAAGACCAAGGTCGTTGCCCGCATGTAATTTCAAATCACCGCCAAAAACTTTTTAACAAAACAAAAGAAACCAAATTTATGAAAATGTCAGAAATTACAAATAAGACCGCCGCTGATCTCACAAAGATGCTCGATGAAAAGCGTGAGGCTTTGCGTGTTTCCAGATTTGGTTCAGCAGGTGCCAAGAATAAGAATGTCAAAGAAGCCATGACTATCCGCAGAGACATTGCTCGTATCATGACCGCTTTGAATTCACCAAAGACCGCATAATCACTGTTTCCTAGACAAAATCATAAATTTCAAGTAGTATCACAACTCACATGGCAACAACAAAAACACAACCAAAGACAGAAATAAACCAAGTAGTTAAGCGTCCTCAGACTTTTACCGGGGTCGTTTCGTCTGACAAGATGAAGGACACTGTGGTTGTTAAGGTTGACCGCTTCACCAAGCACTCCAAGTATCATAAGTTCATGAACAAGACTACCAAGCTTATGGCTCAGGATACCGGCAATACAAAAAAGATTGGTGATAAGGTTACAATTCAAGCTTGCAGACCAATTTCAAAAAATAAGTCATTCAAAGTCATCGCATAATTTTCATATAACCCATTTTAATTTACAAACATGATACAGCCACGTTCAATCGTTAATATAGCAGACAACTCCGGAGCCAAGATCGGACGTATTTTCAAAGTGCTAGGCGCCACTCGTATTCGTACAGCTGAGATTGGTGACGTTGTGGTTCTTTCAGTACAGAAGGCTGAACCTCGCAAGGCTGTCAAGAAGAAAGATGTTCTTCAGGCTGTCGTTGTTCGCCAGGTCAAACCTCTTCGTCGTAAGGATGGTTCTTATATCCGTTTCGATGAGAACGCGGTTGTCATTATTGAGAAGGGAAAGAAGGAACCAATTGCCGGACGTATCTTCGGCCCTATACCTCGTGAGCTTGCTGAGCGTGGTTTCCAAACAATCGCTTCACGCGCAGCTGAAATCGTTTAATACCTACCATCATGAATATCAAAAAAGGAGATCTAGTCAAAATACTTACAGGTGATGACAAAGGCAAGACCGCCAAGGTTTTGAAGGCTTTGCCTTCTATCAATAAAGTCTTGGTTGAGGGTATAAATACGATCAAGCGCCACCAAAAGCCAACACGTCAGGGTCAAAAGGGACAAATTATTGAGAAGCCTATGCCGATCAATGTTTCCAATGTCGCTTTGACCAAATAATTTCCATATAAATTTCGAATTTCCAACAAAACTTCCAATAACATGACTACTCCAAAATCAATTTACGAATTAAATAGAGATTCATACAAGGCCTTGAAAGAGAAGCTTGGTCTTAAGAATGCTATGCAGGCGCCTCAGTTGAGTAAGATCATCATAAGCAACGGTTTTGGATCTGTGAAAGATAAGAAGAAAATTGAGCTTATCGGTGATCGTCTAGCCAAGATTACTGGCCAAAAGCCAGCCGTACGCGTTACTAAGAAAGCTATCGCTACTTTCAAGACTCGTGTCGGTGATCCTATCGCCTATCAGACAACTCTACGTGGTAAGCGTATGTGTGAGTTTCTAGATCGTCTAGTTCACATCGCTCTTCCTCGCACCAAGGACTTCCGTGGTCTTTCCAGAAACTCTGTAGATGCTATGGGAAATTATACAATCGGTATCAAAGAGCATACTATCTTTGCTGAAACTTCCGATGAAGATTTGAAGGACGTCTTCGGTATGAGTGTTACCATAGTTACAACTTCAAACAACAAGAATACTACTTTGGCACTTCTGGAATATCTCGGTTTGCCACTTAAGAAGACAGATGATTCCAAGAAAGCCAGAAAATAATCTGTAGATCGCCAATGACGCGTCACATAATTGACGCCCAAAAATTAATAAAAAACACCGCCTCGGATTTCCGGGGCGGTTTTAGTTTCAAGATAACGTTTTTGGCCTATATTGGGCCGGCAATCTCTCAGACTCGTAAGTCATTGAGCTCGCGCTTGAAGATCAAGTTGTTTGTGGGTTGGAACGATGGGTGCTGGCTTGGGAGCCTTGGATTTCGATGATCGGCTGATTCCTGCGGCAATGAAGTTAATTGCTGGTTGCTTTTTGCCAACCAGCACCTCGGGCGCTTCGATGGCCAAGACCAGCAAATCACTTTCGCCATCAAACGCGATAGCCAGCGGATTGAAGAGATGGTCATCTTTCGCCGGCATGCCAATACGGGCTTGTGGTGTAACAATACACTTACCATCGATCATGAAGAGCTCGTTCGGAGCATGCCTCATGTATACGATAACTGGACCGCCTATCGGGGTCATACCTTCGTCGAAAGTCACAACAACTCCTTCTTGCCCTTGGAAGCGGCTGTTGACAACCATTACATGGCAGTTCCTGAATATCAGGTTGCCTTCAACATCAGAATATTCTTTTTTCACAATTATCCTCCATTTTCTAATATCAGTTTAACTCGGCTGACGAAAATTTCATAGCTTTCTGCTATACTCAGACCTATGACTCAAAAGGACGCACTAACACTGTTAAAAACTGGTAGAAATGTATTTATTACAGGCCCAGCTGGCAGTGGTAAAACGCATCTGATGAACCAGTACATCAAATACTTGAAGGAACACCATGTTTCTGTGGCCATTACAGCGTCTACAGGGATAGCCGCCACTCATATGGGTGGTATGACTATACATTCATGGTCTGGAATGGGTATAAAGTCTGATATGAACGAGCTCGATCTTGAAACTCTAGCCGACAAAGATCAGCTTGTCTCACGGCTAAAGGCGGCCAAGGTTCTTATTATCGATGAAGTTTCTATGTTGCACTATTACCAATTGGATATGATAGATGCCATATGTCGTAGGTTGCGTCGAGGTGTAGCTATCAAGGCCAAGAAGGGTGAAATGCCGAGTTTGGCAGAGGGTTTGCCATTTGGCGGACTGCAAGTGATCCTTTGTGGAGATTTTTTCCAATTGCCACCGATATCACGAAACAATGGTTGGACAGACGGTCGCTCCAATAGTAGAACAGATTCTTTGTTGAACATTGATAATGGATCACTAGGTGGTTTTTCTTCGTATTTTATATATCGTTCGGAAGCTTGGCGTGATGGTAAATTTACAGTTTGTTATCTTTCAGAAAATTATCGTCACAAAGACGATGTTAGTCTTTCGGTTTTGAATGATATTCGATCAGGAGAAATTTCAGAAAGGTCTTACGAACATCTTTTAGCCAGACAAAATATGGAAGCAAAAGCATTAGCGATACAACCGACACGACTTTTTACTCACAATATCGATGTTGATCAGGTTAATTTTGCCGAGTTGGACAAGATAGATGAAACCGAACATAAGTATGAGATGTCTTCCAGAGGAAAGAAACACGCTGTGGAATCACTCAGGAAATCTTGTTTGGCTCCAGAGATTTTGCGTTTGAAGAAAGGTGCGCGAGTGATGTGTGTTAAGAATAATTTCGAAGCCGGATATGTAAATGGCACGCTCGGCGTAGTAGTTTCTTGTGGTTACGGTTTAGACCCGGTTATACATACGGCCCCAACTCCAGATTTTCCAGAAGGACGCCGTTTGACTATAGAACAAGCCACTTGGACCATAGATGATGACGGTTTCATGTTGGCTGAGGTAAAACAATATCCATTACGTTTGGCTTGGGCAATAACAGTACACAAGAGTCAGGGTATGAGCTTGGACGCCGTTGAAGTTGACCTCTCTAAGTCTTTTGAGCCAGGAATGGGTTACGTGGCTCTGTCACGAGTTCGATCTTTCGACGGCTTAAAGATATTGGGAATCAACGAAATGGCTCTTAAGGTCCATCCCGAGGTGTTGGAATACGACAAACATTTGAAGGATCTATCTTCAAAAGCTGAAGCAGTCTTGGCTAGTGCTAACAATGAAAGCCTGAAGAACATGCATAATGAGTTTTTAGCGAAAGTTGCGCCATTACACAGTGCCAATGATATAATTCATAAGCCTGACAAGACTTTGAGATCGAGTGCAAGAAAGAAGAGTCGATTCTATTCGAGAAAAGCTAAAAAATAGATCAATTTAATTTATTAATTATTAAAAAACTAAAAATATATGAAAAACAAACCATACGCAGAAAATATTGAGAAACTTACGCTTGAGAATACCAATTTTCGTAAAGTTCTCTATACAGCTCCACATAGTCAGCTAGTCCTCATGTCCTTACTACCAGGCGAGGATATTGGTAATGAAGTCCACCACGTCGATCAGTTTTTTCGATTTGAAGCAGGGGATGGCAAGTCGGTAATTGACGGTGTTGAATATCCTGTTTCAGATGGAACAGCTATTTTGGTTCCAGCGGGTGCTGAGCATAACATCATAAATACAGGCTCTACGTCGATGAAGCTATACACTGTTTATGCACCAGCCAATCATATAGATGGCAGGATTCATGTCACCAAAGCTGATGCAATAGCCGATGAAGAAGATGAAGCGTTTGGAAAGTAAAGACTGTCCATTACTTGTCTTTTGGCAAAATGATACAATTAGCGGATTAATAGGCTAACACATTCTTATGTTCGAAAAAATAAATCAGGGCGCGGACAAGATGTATGGTAAGAAGGTACTCTTCTTTGTTCCCCTAGTATTGATTATCGTGTTGATTCTCACAGGTATCATTATGTATGTGATGAGTCTGAACTCCGGGAGTGGTGGCGGAGTTTATAGCAATGCCATGCCATCGTATGCGCCATCTATGGGCAAATCCTCAAGTTATTCCAGTGAATCATTTGCATCACCAATGGTCAGCGATAGTACAAGCGGTAGTGCCATTCCAAGTATAGATAGAAAAATAATTAAGGATGCCTCTCTAGATCTTACGGTTAGTAAAGTTGAAGATACTGCGGATTTGATTCAGGGTGTGGCAGTTAAATATGGCGGTCTGGTTGATAGTTCTGATATATCAAATGGAGGAGCAGATACAAAGTATGGAACGTTGACTATCAGAGTACCAAATGAAAAATTTGATTTGGCAATTGGTGAAATTAAGGCATTTGCAGTAAAAGTTGAATCGGAAAAAATATCTAGCGAAGATGTCACAGCTCAAGCGGTTGATCTGGAGGCTAGATTGAAGAGTAAGAGAGCAGTTGAGGCTCAATACGTAGCTTTGTTGCAGAAGGCGACCAAGGTAGATGAGATTGTTTCGGTAAGTTCATATTTGAACAATGTCAGGGAAGATATTGAGAGGCTACAAGCACAATCAAACTACTTGTCACAGCAAGTAGCAATGTCGACTATCACTGTTTCAATGACTTCGGAAGCGGAAGTTCAGATATTTGGTATCACTTGGCATCCAATCACGGTGATTAAGCAATCGTTTAGGAATTTCTTGGGTGACATGGCCGGTACTGCTGATTGGTTGATAGCATTTGTGTTTATGTTACCTGGATTCTTGATAAGATTGGTAATATTCTTGGTGATCTTGTGGATTGTTATCAAGATCTGCATCAAAATCTATAGGAAAATTAGGAAAAACCATATTCCACCACAACAGAAAGTTGGTTAGATAACGGAAAATCACCCCATCGACAAAATGGGGTGATTTTTGTTTTGAAGTTTTATCCCCACCCACCTTTATTTCCTCTCTCTAGAAGGGAATGCTATACTTAGCCGTATTACAACATCTAACACAT
>CAIQCA010000021.1 GCA_903870235.1 uncultured bacterium | reverse complement strand
TGTCTCAAATACCTTGAGTTACCTTGGTGTTAAAGATTCAAACAACATTGCTGCTACTGCATTGGTAGCGTCTCAGAGCGTCGATAATACCAACAATATAAACTGGCTCTTCAGTATTCCTGGTACAACCTTCGGGGCTTCTGGTACGCAATTGGCTACTACTTCGATTACGGTTGCGCCTATTACGAACATGCTTGGTGGTGCCTTCACCGCATCAAGATCATCTTCCGGACCAGATTTGAATATTACTGGTATTACATTTACCCAAAATGGTTCTCTACCGACCAGTTACTTGAGTAATGTCCGTTTGTATTACAAACAGACTAGCGGATCATGTGATGCTGGCTTGGTATACAACTCCGGTGTTATGACTGCTATAAATAGTTCAGCCTCATATGCCAATAGTAAATACACGTTTGCAACCTCTTCTGGTCAGATATCTGCACCAGGTATCCCAGTTAGTTATGGTACAACCACCTGTCTATATCTGAGATATGATATCGCCGGTACCCCTTCTACTGGTCTAGTTGGTAAGTCTATAGACCTGTCTATAAACAATCCTCGAACAGATGTGTTCATGGATTCAGGGAATGCTTCACCTTCAAGTATTATCGACATTCAAGGAGCTAATCGCGCCACCACCATCGATGGTAACAGTATGGGTCTTGGAAATGTGCTTTCTATCAATGTGGCCGACATAACTAAGAACCCGACAATCTTCTATGTTCAAAATGGTGCCTTCTGGATGCGTGAAGGGTCAAATGCAGCAGTCAGACTGACCCCGACCACTGTTACAGCTACAGGATTCTCATTTGTGAAGTCAGCTCCTTCAGCCAATACTCAGGTGATCAAGATGATATTGAATATAAATGAGGTTGATGCCAAGAATCCACAAAAACCTTCATATTCTAAGGTGTTCAATATTACTTCGACTGTTAGGACGTCAAATTAGTTTGAATTTGTTATACTCTTGGGATGAAAATAATTATTGCAGGATACGGCAATGTTGGTAAAGCACTACATAAGGTGCTTTCTGGTGCCAAAATCACTGCCGAACGAATGTTTAAGGATTACAAAGATTTACTTGAGATTAAGTAGTTGTGTGAGGATGGTGGTAAGCTTGATGTAAAGGGGACACATGGTCTTCTGGTGCATATCGAATTTGGGCCTAAAAATGGACCAAATTCGATATGGTGCCGGAAGCACACTCGTTGTGATAAAGCCTATCGGGATCAGAAAATCCGGAAATTAGGTATATATTCTTATTTGCGAGAATCACATCAAAAACCGCCTTTTCTTGGTCAGAAAAACCCATAGCGCGCACGATAGCTTGATGAATAAAAATATCCTTCATTAACAAAATAATACCATGTTATAATACATCCATGTCTGCACGTATACCAAAGAAAATTCCGGCCACAACCACCCCGGCCGTCACCAAGGAAAATAGGCCAGATTTCTCTACCACAAAAAGGGGATTCATAGCCTTGATTTCTGTACTAGTTATTACGGTCGTATCCTTAATTATTGGAACAACCCTGATCATGAAATCCATAAGCCACGCCTCTATGAGCTCCTCGGAGATTTATTCCGCTAGAGCCTGGGCCGCCGCCAACGGTTGTGTAGAATATGCCTTGGGTCAATTCTCTATAGCCTCTACTTCCTGGTCTACATATACCGGCGACAATGCCTTGAGCATTGGTGGTAACTCTTGTTATGTTTATACCATTACAGCTACCGGAACCTCGATGTTGATTCGGGCTTCTAGCACGGTCGCTACATATACACGTAAACTTCAGGTGATTGTAGCTACAAATACACCCCAATCTGTGTTATCATCATGGCAGGAAGTTGGCGATTTTGCCATATAAACTCACTGTATAAATATCACAATCATGAATGAGACTTCAATTTCAGGAGTAAAGGAAAAATTCAAGAAATGGATTGAAAAGATTCATAAATTATTGAACACAAATTTTGATCGCGCCTTCGGTTTGGATATTTCTGACAGATCTATCGAGATCGCCGAACTCAGTAAGCTATTTCGTTTTTCTATAGAAAACCATGGACGTGTGGAAATACCAGACGGTATCATAAAAGATGGCCGTATTTTGGACGAGAAAGCTCTGTCTGAACAAATCAAGGTTCTACTGCAAAACGTTAAGCCAAGACATATTTCTACCAATAAGGTTATTTTGTCATTGCCGGAATCGCAGATATTCACGCATCATTTTATAGTCAATACCATGCTGAATGGTGTCGGTTTGCGTCTTTTGGTGCAAAAAGAGCTGATAAAGATAATTCCTATCAGTACTACTCGGATGTATTGGGATATCAAGACCAAGCCGATGGCTGATGGTGGTACTAGTGTGGTCTTTATCGGAGTCCTTAAGGAAATCGCTGAAAGCTATATTCGCGTCTGTAACATGATCGGCCTTGACGTGGTTGGCCTTGGACTTGAACCACTTAGTGTCGGGCGCCTCCTGTTGACCACCGAGGATATCATCACGGCCATTGTCGACATAGGAACCAATACGACAAACTTCAGTATCATCAGGGGTAATGATGAATTGGAACTGACGGTGTCCATTCCTTTTGGTGGTAGGAATATGACCCAGGCAATTGCCCAGGGTTTGAATGTCGATGAGGCTACCGCTGAAGCCAAGAAAGTGGCTGTTGGTTCGAATACTTCAGAAGAATTATTCTTCCTGATGGAGCCAGTAGTAAAGAATATTGCTACTGAGATAGCTAGGGCTATTTCTTATTTCGAATCCAACTTCAAAGAAAGAGTAAGTTCTGTGCTTCTGGTTGGTGGCGCGTCCATAACCGGTGGTATAAAAGAGAAAATTAGTGAAGTTATAGAGAAGCCAGTCAACTCTATTACACATTTCAATAACTTCGAGAATCTGAGTATTCTAAGCAGTAAGAAAGGTGATGAGAAAATCCCTGCAATGTTGTATACCAGTGTGATCGGACTTGCTATGCTTGGAGCCAGCAACGAATTTGAAAATATAAACCTATTGAAACAGATGCCGTCTGTTCAGATAAACAACATCAAGCGAGCCGACCTTTTCAATTATGGGTATTTGAGTAAATTGACAGCGGTTCGTGTCATTTTGAATAGCAGGCTTATGCTGGTCGTGGCAGTTATTTTGGCGGTATGTTCGTTCTTGGTATTTGGTTATCTCTGGTTCGACTATAGTAATGTCAAAAATCCTCAAGTAAGAGATTACAAGACTAGTAATATCAGCAGGGAGGCGATAAACAGTAGTCTTTCTTCTATCTTGGAAACATTAAATAGAAAGGCAGCAACATCGACACAGGCGACATCTACACCTTTCATGTTACCAGGTGCAAAAACTGGTCCTGGTTCATTTCTAGGTATTCCTGGTCTTCGTGGTGGACCGACTTCAACTCCTATAGTACCAAAAAAGTAGTCAGTTATTATTGACTACAGGCTTTTAGGCTTTTCACGTCTTTTTACTTGACTCCCTTAAAGGTTTGTTTGAAGAAATGGAATAGATATCTTGCTGTCATTTTGACTGTGCCTTCTTCTTTGAATCTGCGTGCTGAAGTTTTCATTTTTATTTTTGGATTGAAGACCACGCGGCCGTGTTTGGCTACACGCTTGGCGGTATCGGTATCTTCACCATAAAATGCTAACTTGGTATTGTAACCACCCATCTTTTTTAGTACGTCGGCACGGATGAGGTTATTGCCACCGATCAATACGGCACCACCTTTTATGAAGGGGAGTTGCAAGATATGTGCTACAGGTCGATAAATGTAATTTTGCATCAAGAGTGACGATGTTCTGAAAAAGGGATGTCCATCATAATAATCATAGGGACCACTGACTGCCACCACATTGTCATTCTCAAAATGTTTAGCTGCTGATTCGAGCCAGTATATTTCCGGCAAACAGTCAGCATCTATGTTGGCGACAATGTCTCCTAACGCCTCGATGCGTCCACGTTCACGTGCGTGTAGTAACCCTTTTTTTGACTCATGAACCAGCCGGACAGGGAATTTGTTGACGACTTCTGCAGTATTATCGCTACTAGCATTGTTAACCACGATCACCTCGAAGTTTGGATATGTCTGTGCCAAGATAGCCAAAATAGTAGGCGAGATTACCGAAGCCTCGTTATAGGCTGGTATGACAACAGAAATCTTTTTTATCTTATTGCTTTCCATGTTTTTGCTCGTGACTTGTTGAACAGCATAACCCAAAACGTCTCTAACATCCATATGCTGAGAAGTCTCGGCCAACCTAGTTGGTGCGCACGACGACCAGTATGCCGGATAGTAATGGTTGAATCGTAGAAACAGCGGTTGAATCGTAGAAAATAGCGGTTGAATCGTTGAACTGTTTAATCGTAAAATACCTTTTAAGGATTCAACGCATAAACGATTCAACGATTGAACGATTCAACGTTTTACCCATCAACGATTCAACGATTGCACGATTCAACAGTTCAACGTTTAAGCCGGTTACAAAGGGCGGATTGCGAGCCTCCTGGAGGTGGGTACCGTGTTTCACTCTGAGATGACGATCGATCTGCTAAGTAAAGTAGCGATGC
>CAIQCA010000020.1 GCA_903870235.1 uncultured bacterium | reverse complement strand
TCACAGTACTCAACTTTATTAACTCGTTTATAGATTCTGGTAGAAAACGTGCGAAATGTTGGGCAAATGGTTCAAATCCAGAAGAGGTATCCTCATCAGACTTATTGGTTATTACAACCAACTTATCAAATCCGTCCTCCCTGGCTTTACGAAAGGGGAGTGAGTCTGAAAGACCACCATCAAGATATGTTTTGTCACCTATGGTTATAGGTTTGTGTAGAAATGGCACCGCAGTTGAAGCTTCCATCAGTTCGAAGATGTTGTCCTCAGATGGTTGGACATAGTACGGACTTAGAGAAGGGTATTCAGTCAGGACATACACAAGCTTTGTTTTAGATCGAAATAGTCTCTTTGTATCTAGTAATGATTTTTGTGACCGGAAAGCGTCAACCAGATAATCAAGTTTAAGAATATCTTGTTTGTGGATTATATTCATAAAATCTACAAGTTGTTTGCCATCCACCAAGTTTCTCCAAGTGCGTTCAATTATTTCTGATTCGTTTGCCAAATAGAAAGTGGCCGCATAGACTCCGACCGATGAAGCATATATGGCGTCAAAATATTCTGGCCCGAGATTTCTCAATAGTTCAGCTGCTACACCGGCGCTGAAGGCTCCAGATAAACCGCCGCCGCCAATTACTAGAGCTATGCGTTCTTTGGTTTTCTCGGATTGTTCGGAAGTCTTACTAGATACAGATGTTGTTGTCGTGGTCATAACAAAAGATACTTTATGTAAATGTGATATATGCGGATGGGGTGAGATTCGAACTCACGGCCCCCTTTCGAGGGCGACGGTTTTCAAGACCGTTGCCTTAGACCACTCAGCCACCCATCCTTATTTGCTTGTGACGTCGCGTACAGACAAGTGCGACGTATACGCCATAATAAGAGAGAAATGACTTTTTGGCAATCATCTCGTTAATTTTATGATATGCTTAGTGTCATTATGAAAACCGCCCATATCAAAAATCACAACAAACGCGTTCTCGGAATCGACTATGGTACGAAGCGAGTTGGGCTAGCTATATCAGATGAAAATCGACAGTTTGCCTTACCTCTTGTGGTAATCTTGAACACGCCGGAACTTTGCGCTGAAATTACCAAAAACGCTAAGGAACATGAAGTTAAGGAGATAGTTATTGGTGAATCCAGAAATTACAAAGGTGAGCCAAATGCGATTTTCCTAGATGCTGACGATCTGAAACAAAAATTGGAGAAAGCTGGTTTCAAAGTTTATCTGGAATTGGAATTTATGACCAGCATGCAAGCCGAACGCATACAGGGCAAGAATGCTATGACGGATGCTTCGGCGGCAGCGATCATACTACAGAGTTATTTGGACAGATGTGCTAGAGAAAAGCAATAATTTTGATCTTAGGTTTTCACATTAAATAATTAACCTATAAATTAATCCATCATGATTTCATATGACGATTTCAAAAAAGTAGAGATTCGTGCCGGCAAGATCTTGTCTGCAGAGAAAGTCGACAATGCTGACAAACTTTTGAAACTTTCTGTAGATTTTGACGAAAAGGTTGAGGTAGTAGAAACTTCAACTGTTATTCCTAGCAGCGCCCCCTTGGCAGATAGTACCGTTGCTGCCATTGGAAATGTAGCACCTGTCAAAGTTTTACAACCCAAAATCCGTCAGATCGTTTCCGGGATCGCGCTTTATTTTCCGGATCCGGCGGTTCTCGTAGGCAAAACCTGCATGTTTGTGACCAATCTGGAGCCACGAACTATTCGAGGCCTCGAAAGCCAAGGAATGTTATTTGCATTATCAACGCCACCGACAGAAGCAAATCCTATGGGTAGCTTTTCACTATTGGAACCAAACAGTTCTATTCCGGCCGGCACGTGTGCTAAATAAAAACTTCGCCAGATAATCAAGAACTCACCAAATACCCATGACATCAGCTTTTATATTTTTGGAACCAAAAGTTTTGATCGGGGCACTAGGATTGCTTGGTGTGATTGCAATTATCTTTGCTGAAACAGGATTGTTTTTTGGTTTCTTCTTGCCGGGAGATTCTTTACTTTTTACCGCCGGATTTTTCGCATCGCAAGGATATATTTCTTTGGGCTGGCTACTCGTAGGTACATTTATCGCGGCAGTAGTGGGGGATAGTGTTGGATATACTTTTGGAAGAAAAGTTGGTCCAGCTATTTTCAAGCGTGAGAATTCTATTTTGTTTGATAAAAAGCACATCACACGCGCACAAGAATTTTATGAAAAGCATGGCAAAAAGACCATTATCTTAGCCAGATTTATCCCCATTGTTAGAACATTTGCCCCAATTGTAGCTGGAATCGGTAATATGAATTACAAAACTTTTATTTCTTTCAATGTGATCGGTGCCTTCATGTGGACCTGGGCCATGCTTCTTCTAGGGTTTGGTCTTGGGGCGATTATTCCAAACCCAGATAGATATATTATCCCTGTCATCATAATCATTGTTCTTGTATCTGCCGCACCAGCTTTGCGCGAAATATTCAAACAAGCAGCCAAGAAGTGGCGCGAATAAAATTCTCATTTTGTAGTACAATATAGTCATGAATGCTTCAGTTTTTTTCAAATTGTTTCCTCCGCCAGAATTTATGCAGATGGATCACGCCGGTTTGGAGATCTCCGATGATGCCATCCGATGTATTACCTTCAAGAATCAAACAGGTGATAGGAAAATCGAGAATTTTCTGTCTGTAGATTTACCGAAAAATCTCCTTATTGGTGGTGACACAATCAATCCCGACGGCTTGCGTGCGGAACTATCTAAATTCAAAGAAAAGGCGGGCCTGACTTATGTGAAAGTTTCTATACCAGAGGAAAAGGCTTACTTATTTCAGACCGATGTTCCAGCTACAGATTTTAGTTCTATTCATCAGAATATAGAATCCAAACTCGAAGAAAACATCCCACTCATGGCCAAAGATGCCATATTTTATTTCGATCTATTACCGAGCGTGATCCCAGGTGGCAGTTTGCGCGCCAGCGTCTCTGTTGTTCCAAGAACTTACATAGAAATGATACTCAGCTTACTCCATTCGGTCGGGTTGAAACCACTAGCCTTCGAGGTTGTACCCCGATCGCTGGCTCACGTGTTGGTCCCAGCACACAATGACAAGACAATCATGGTTGTTCATATAATGGATCAAAAAATAGGTGTTTATGTTGTGTCTGCTGGTACAGTTAACTTTGCTTCGACTGTAAACAGGGAGGCTGTCAATTCCAGGGATGCTTCACGCACACCAGTAGAAGACACTATTGCGAAAGAAGTCATAAGAATATATGAGTATTGGATATCCAGACCGGATACGACCACGATTCAAGAGGTGGTTTTGGTTGGCCGAGGTGCACAGATATATGAGTCGGCCATTCGAGATGCTGTTGCCAGTTTTTCTTTGAAGGTTACTACGCCAGATATTTGGCAAAATATCTGTAATGTCGAGCGTTGCTTACCGCCGATTTCCAAGGAAGATTCATTGGCTTATGCAGTAGTTGCTGGACTAGCTTTATCTTAATTTAAATATGCATTACACCTTATTACCAGATCAAGAACATCTCGCCATCCATAGGGAATACCGCACCAGAGTGGCTATTGTTTTTTGTTTTGTCATGGTGATTGCTGGGGCGATTGGCATATTTGCACTTTTACCGGCGTATATTTCTTCCTCTGCTTCGGAAAAGGTTCAACAGCAAGCCATTGATTCTATCGACACAAAAGATAGCAAGAATACAGCTGCCATGAAATCCGAAATCTTCAAAGATAACAGCACCCTCTCATCCTCGGAAGATTACATTGGCTGGCCGACATTTTCTAGTATTGTCAGCAGTATTGTTCAGGTACGTGGACCGGTGAAGTTCTCATCTCTGGCTATGGATTATGTCGGCACTTCGTCTATGACCATAATTGTTCAAGGGGTTGCGCCAACGCGCGCTGCTCTTCTGGATCTTCAGGATCGCCTCCAAAACCTCAAAGATGGTAATGTTGTCGATCTGCCAATCTCCACCTTAACCAAGAGTACTTCGGTCCAGTTCTCTCTCAAGGTTACTGAACAAATCCCATAAAATGAATAACCAACCACACAAATCATTGTTGACCACAGCCGTAGCCTTGATGTTTTTGGTGGCTATCTCTTATGGGTACATAAATAGCTTGGTTTCTACATCGATAAACCATGTTACTGACATGCGTACACAGATAAAAGCCGAAGATGATATGAAACTTCAAGCAAAATCTCTATCGATTTTGTTCAATGACACCCTTTCATCTCGAAAAACGCTTCGCGATCATGTTCTGGCAAAAGGGAAGGTGGTTGATCTTATCGTTTTGGTGGAATCGCTTGGTTCCAAATCTGGTAGCAAAGTGACTATTGCGAACATTGATTCGTTAACGAAAGAACAAGCGGCATCTGCATCTGGTGAGGTTAACATGAGTGTTACAGCTACGGGTTCATGGTCTTCAGTTGTGCGCACTTTAACCCTAGCTGAGGCTCTGCCGTATATGTCTGTCATAGACAGCGTTAGATTTGATGTTTCCACGGGACATGATTGGAATCTCAATTTTAAGTTGCGTGCCCTTGTAATATAAATTCCTCATGAAATTATTTAAATCAAAAACTCAAATTTCCCCAACAGGTATCGATGGTATCGTCGAGACCTCGTGGAAGAAAATAAGTCGTGATCCTTTTGTAGATTGGATATTTATGTTGCTAGTTGGGTTTGCTGTTATGGTAGCCATGATAGTTATCGGGGTTTTCACATATATCAGTGCCGGTGCTGCTACTTCATTTGTTTCAGATCAGACGACGCCCATTCAGCACGTCACGATAGATGTACGTGGACTGAAGAGTGTTGCAAATCACATCGACAACAATATGAGTACCAGCACCGCTGTGAACTTTGTTGTGCCTGGTGACCCATCATTATAAATATGGTACGGTTATATGGCGGCGAAAGCCGAATTGTGGTTCGAGAGTCATTTTCCGCTTGTAGCTCAATGGATAGAGCAGTGCTCTTCTAAGGCATTGATGGGGGTTCGATTCCCTCCAGGCGGACATTCATAAGAGACCTACTGGGAGGGCTCAACAGAGCCATTCTGGTGATCTGTCAAGCAAAAACTACCCATTCTAAGAGGGGTCGTTTTGCTGTGTATTTATCTATATGACCCTATACCTTGTCCCTCTACCAGATCCAATACGCTCAATCTTCTTGAGTTTGAGTAATTTAGTCAACACTTGAT
>CAIQCA010000019.1 GCA_903870235.1 uncultured bacterium | reverse complement strand
CAGTTTCTTCATCTGTGGTTACTACTAAAGCAAAAGATAATTTCGATTCTGTTTCGATAAGACCATTTAGGGTCTTGCAGCCAATTGGGATAGAGAATTTCATATCACTCACGCCGCGACCATACGCCACGTTATTTTTGGTAGCCATCACAAATTGATCAGGTCTTCCGGCAACAACATCGACGTGCGTTAAGAAACAAACATCTGGTGTAAGAGTTTTTATATTGCTCGCTACAAGACATTCGGCGTTGCCATTTTTTATGCGGTCGATAATTGCTCTATTGCTTATCTTCGATTGGATAAAATCCAGCGCTTTTTTGTTTTGATCCATGTCAGCTGTCAGGGTCTGGAAAGAGACTAACTTCGATAGGTCATCTATGAATTCTTTTTTTGTTAGTTTGTTCATGATTTTCTTTTTTTACTTTTTTAAATTTGATCGTAACTCACTATTAATTGATAAATAAAAACACCCCACGCTATCGAGGGGTGTTTGTCTTCAGAAATACTATTACTAGTTAGTTTGAGACACGCCAATGAACCCCCTCGCCAAAAAGGTGGTTATGATGCCAGTTATTGAGTCTAATGGCCGTCTTTTTCATATGTGTAGTAATGGTAACAAAGCGATAGTAATTTTTCAAGTAACAAAAAACCCGCACTTACTGAAGCGCGGGCGGTGATCCAAGAGGATCACAAACGCATAGACATCTTGTCTTTTTCCGTTGGACCGGTCGAGACAAGCGTTACAGGTATTCCCAGTTGGTCCTGCAAGAAACGTACATAATCACTCGGTGCACACGACGGAAGTGTCTGGTACTCTGGCTGACATCCACCAAGAATCTTTGTAAGCTTTTCCTGATGGACCATACCGAGGCAGGTTCTCTTTACCTTCCCGATTCGAATCTTGCCGTGACTCTCGGAAACATTTGAAAAGAAGTCCTGCGCCCCCGCAAACTTCCGAAGAGTGTACGCAACACAGACTTTGGTTTGTGGAACTTGAACAAACTGGTCAAGACACGACACGACCAGCTTTTTAATGTTTCCAGCAACTTCGATGGCGTAACGAGCAGCCACCAAGTCAAACCAACCAACACGGAAGTCACGCTGCCATTCATTCATACCGTTATGTTCGTCGGTAAGCCGTTGCGTTAGAACACGGTCTTCGGTTACAAATGGTCCGCAACCATGCCGTGTGGCATAGGCACGCACAAGGCCATAACTAGTAACCTTACCGTTGTAGTTGCCCTCGCAAATAAGTGCGTGAGCGTTTGACGTAGTCGTATTCGTCCACGTAACGTGGGGATAAAACCCGTGGAATTCATCCAGGAGAGCCCCTTGCGCCCCCTCGAAAATAACCGTGCCTTGACGATGCAGAATATGCTTAATGTGATCGTCGGGTACAACCTGGCCAAGCTCCGAGAACTCAATATACCAGGACATACAATTCTGTACGGTTTTGTCAGAATTCAGGATGAGCAGTTCTCGCTTCGCGGATTCATTATCCGGAATGCGATCAGCGAAGCCCCGAACCTTTTCTAAGGCCGACTCTTGCAAGTGCTCCAACTTCAACTTGAGTAATGGCCAGTTCCATAGATCAGTAACTCGAATAGCCAACCGGCTATTGAGCTTCGCATCTTGGACCGTCTCGCCAACTCCTTGACCACAACTTCCACGCCGGTTATCACCTCGAGACAATTCTCGTAAACGATTGACGGCGGTGTGGAACGGCGTGATGACTAAGGCTCGACCATCAACGGTTGTACGTTCAAAAGCATCTCGTACTCCTTGCTTCCGAAGAGCTTCTTCTTCTCTGATCATGCCGATAGGGTTTATCAACATAAAATGCGAGAGAAAAGTCTGCACTCCAGGAACAAACGTGGCACTGCCGAACTGTGAGAAAGTGTGGTGTTTATCATTCGATAAGACCACATTGTGGGCCGCTTGCGCGCCGCCGTTGTAACGGACGACTGCATGGGCCTTGTGCTTGCGTGCTAGATAGTCGGTGATACTGCCCTTACATTCATCACCAAACCCTAGCCCGCAAACAACGATAGCTTGGCGATCTTTTGGGCTCATTTCTTAACCTTTCTGTTTTGTAATTGTGAGGAACTTTTGGATCAAAACTGGTATGCACCGTAGCACATAGAATAATAACTGTCAACAATTCCCTGAAGATACCCTATCAAAAAATCCATAATTCCCTACAATAAGAAACCAAGGAGAAATCGTTGACTACATGCAACAATTGTGGTAGCTTGCAAAATAGATTTTGACAACAGAATAGGAAGCAAAAACAACGTAAAAGGAGACAAAAATGTCACAACCGCAAATACTAAAAGTTGAGGAAGCTCTCAACTTGTTGGTCGGACAAGCCCGTAGTAAAGTTCTTCCGCGCGTAGTGACAATTTCCGGGGGCACCTGCTCCGGGAAAACCACTTTCGCGGACAGGCTAGCTTTCAGGATTCGGCAAGCCGGACTGACAGCTGTCATAATTCCGTTTGATGCATATTTTCGTGATTTCGATGATCCGATGTTGCTCAATACGGACGGAAAAAGAATCTTCGATGTGCCAAAAGCATATTGGGTCTCTGAATTTGCAATCAATATCGTGACCCTTATCAAAAAGGGGTTGCCTGTGCAAATACCGGTCTATGACATCCGAACGAATAAACGTCAGCCTCAAAGGCAGACGGTCCAACCAGCCGATGTCATAATCGCTGAAGGATTGTTCGCCGGATCGAGCCTGCGATTTCTTTATGAAGATGCAATGCGTATCTACATGGAAACGCCTGAAGAGAAGTGTATGGAACGTCGAGTAAACCGCGACAGCAGTCTTTATTCAGTTTCACCGGAACGAGTAGCGGCGAGTTTTATAGAGAAGATTCACCCTTACTGGCACATCCACCAACAAAATGAAAAAACTATCGCACACATCATTGTGGACGACAACAAGGAAGGAGGGTAAATTGTCTAGCGAAATGCAATTGCTTTTGATAATGAGATCCGTGGAACTTTGTTAATGATACCTCGTTCTAGTGCAACTTCATAGGCGCTGCTGTAATTTAATGATTTTCTGTACTTAGAATTAAGTAAATGTAGCTGTGATTGGAATGTTTTGTCATCAATCGTTGCCAGAATTGTTCCTTTGGGTATGAACCATCGACGTATTAGTCCAATTGATGATTCAACATGTGGCTTTTGCCAGGGTGAGCTTTTGTCACAGAAGTAGGCTTGTACTCCAAATTGATTGTGATGTACATTTTCAATTCCATTGTCGAATGTACACGTATCAAGTGGTAGAGATTCAATGATTTCTTGCATGGTTGGTATGATAACTTGCTTCGTCTTGTTTGGTACTAGCTTTCCTGACAGAAGGTGCGCTTCTGGCACCACAACCAACACACCACTTGTCTTGTCATGAGTCACGATTGGCGAGACGAACAAATCGCCCTCCGCATGTATCAAACCTTCTGTATTAGGTCTGTATTTAACGGATATTCTGTTTGGTATGAGTATCTTGGGCTTGAGATGACTTTGTCTCCTTTTAAAACTTCTGCGAGTACATAGATATTTACAGTATGGTTTACCAGCATCACTGTAGAGCCATTTGTATATTGCGTTAGTACCCACACGAGCAGACCTTTTTTCTTTTGTCATGCGACCTGCTATTTCGTCTGGTGAACGTAATTGTTTCAATTCACTAATAATTTCTCGTTTGAGATCAGGGTTTTCTTCAATCTTCATGCCAGGTCGTTTACTATGTCTTCGCTTCAAATCAGCATCAGCCTGAGCCCTCGTAGCGCTGTAGCGCCATGTTCTCCTGTTGTATCTAGCTAACTCTCTAGAAATCGTAGCAGGATTGACTCCAATTACCTCAGCTATGCTTTTCTGAGAATGTCCCTCAATGAACAAAGCATGGAGCCTATCACGATCTGATTCTGTTAAATGCCTAAATATTTCTCTTGTTTTCATACAAATTCATATTACATGAATTGCATTTCAAAAGAGAATTTAAT
>CAIQCA010000018.1 GCA_903870235.1 uncultured bacterium | reverse complement strand
GAATCACCATCTATCAACTTGGCCGCCACAACTGCCGGTCCTTTGAATGATATGCTGGTAAAAGCTGGAGACTCTGTTTCGGAAAATGAAGTGGTCGCACGTGTGGGAGATCAACTCATCAAGGCTAAAGTGGCTGGTATTATCACTAAAGCGGATGCGACTGTTGGTCAAACATATGCCGCCGGTCAAACTGTCGTATCAATGATTGATCCGACCCAATTGCATGTCGTCGGACATCTTGAAGAAAATAAAGGTCTAGATCGAATTCGTGTTGGTCAATATGTCACATTTACAGTAGACGCCTTTGGATCCAAAGAATACAGTGGTATTGTCGATGAGATAAGTCCACAGGCCAGATCCGGTGATATCGTCTTTACAATCTCTGACCAGCGCCAAGAACAAGTGTTCGATATTAAAGTCCGTTTCAATACGACTCAATATTCTGAGCTTAAAAATGGTATGTCAGCTAGGATTTGGGTAGCAATACAATGAAGCCAAAATCTTTGCGTTGGATGGTTCTTTTGACTGTGGTAGTCGGCACATTTCTTGGCCGTCTCGATCAGACTATTGTAAATTTGGCGATACCAAAAGTTATCGACTCTTTTGGTATAACCGTCTCCGCAGCTTCTTGGATTGTAACTGCATATATTATTGCTAATGCTGTCTTCGTTCCTGTTTGGGGGAAGTTGGGCGATACTTTGGGTCGAAAGAAAATATATATATTGGGTTTTTCCATTTTTATTCTTGGGTCTCTTCTTGCCGGCCTTTCATGGAATTTGGGCTCGATGGTTATTTTCCGCATCATCCAAGCAATTGCCAGCTCGGCTGATTATCCTACAGCTATGGCGATCATCGCCATCACTTTCCGTGAGCCTAAGGAGCGTGCTCAAGCACTTGGTATCTGGTCATCTTCTTTTGCCTCAGCCGCAGTGTTTGGTCCACTCATTGGTGGACCACTCATAGATATGTTTGGGTGGCGTTCGGTTTTCATGATCAATCTACCACTTGGGCTTTTGGGATTGTATATGGCTATAACCTATATTCATGAATCAGTTTCTGAGCGTAAGACTGTCAGTTTCGATTGGTTTGGTGCCAGTACCTTAGGTGTAGTGTTGGCAACTTTGGTATTGGTTTTGGACAAAGGTATGGATTGGGGTTGGACATCCGGTTCTAGTCTTTTGTGTTATGCCACCATGATCGTATTTAGTGCCATCTTTGCATATATCGAAAATCACCATCCTGAACCCATTGTTGATTTTTCTTTTTTCAAAAACCGCACTTTCAATGCAGCTCTCCTAAACAACTTTGTGATCTTTCTTGGAATGATGGGAAGCGTCTTTGCTATTCCTATCTTTGCTCAGACATTCCTTGGTTATAACGCTACACAATCTGGTCTTTTGTTTATCCCTATGGGCTTGTGCATACCCCTATCTGCTATGGTACTTGGACGTTTTCTCTTGGCAAAGTTTTCACCACGTTCAGTTATTTTCTGGGGTACTATTGGTGCCGCAATGTCGTTTTTCTTTCTTTCACATATCGAACCACGTTCAACGGCTTGGGATATAATATGGCCGCTCGCTCTCATGGCCCTCTTTATGGGTTCTGGTATGGCACAACGTACAAGTCTAGTGGCGTCTGCTGTTCCTGCCGATGAGATAGGTGTAGCGTCCTCTATTTTGGCCTTGGTGAGAAACATAGGTGGCGCTATGGGTATAGCCGTTTTCGGCACTTTGGTTGGTACGTTTACCAAAAATAATATTATTGCAATTTCGAAGAATAGTATTATTCATGCGGCAACCCAGTTGCAATATAACACGGCTATAGGTTTGATTTCGCTTAAAGCACAGGTTTTGGCTTATTCACAGATCTATATTGTATCGGCTATAGTAGTTGGTATAGGAGCTTTTGCTATATTTTTAATCAAGAAAGAGGACGGGGATAAGCATGTTGAACTGTCAAAAGAAGCAGAAGCAATGGCCGAAGCAGGCTAAATTCTGGCAGGATTTTTTCTCTGAATTGTGATAAGATTAGGACATAAAAAATGTCTAATAATATTCCCAAAAAGTCTGGGTGGGGTCGTTTTATCAAGAACAAGTATTTTATTATTGGTGTGGTTGTTGTGGTGATTTTGGCTATATATTTTGTTATGCGTGGTGGGTCTAGCTCGACAATCGAATCAGCTGTAGTTGTATCTGGAAATGTCATAGAAAAAGTCAGTGTTACTGGAAAGATCTCTCCTTTAGAAAAAGCTGATCTTTCTTTTGATTCTAGTGGTTCGATTTCAAACATCTATGTGAAAGTTGGTGATAAGGTAAATAAGGGCCAACTCTTGGCTTCGCTGGACAATGCTGATGCGGTAGCTTCTTTAGCATCTGCTCAAGCTAAACTTGATGATTTGACTCGCGCTTTAAGGCCAGAAGAGCTCCTTTTGGAAAAAGCCAAAGTTGATTCCGCTCTGGTGGCTCTCTCAAACGCGAAAACCAATGCGATAAATGCCGTACGTGACGGTTATGTTGAGACCCAGGGTGCAATATTCAATTACACAGATACATTCTTCCGAAATCCTCAAAGTGGTAACCCAACAATAATTATCAATGCTCAGTCCAATGCCGCACAGTCTAGTATAAATTTCGAGCGAGTGGCAGTATCTGATTATTTGAAATATTGGAAATCCGATTTAGATAATGCGACAAGCACCGACGGGGTAGATGTTTTGCTTATAAATTCCAATAAGTATATCTCTGAGACAAAATCGTTCGCGGATCATCTTTCTGTTATTGTTAATAGTCTAAGTGTCAGTGGTTCAGCATTATCTCAATCAGTTATTGATTCTTATGTTTCTACCATGAATCTCGGCCAAAGTTCATTGAATCAAGCGGTGACATCTATAGCTACCGCCAAGACTGCTCTAGAACAATCACAGACTGCCTACAATGAAGTCTATAATAATTTTGTTTTGAAAAATGCTGGTTCTTCTGCTGAAGCAATTCGTGCACAACAAGCAACAGTGAATTCACTAGCGGCGACAGTTGCTAAAGGACGTATCTATTCTCCTATAGAGGGCACTGTCACACGTGTAGATCCACACGAAGGTGAGTATGCTTCTCCTGGGCAAGCCGGCTTCGCTGTACAAAGTGAGGGGTCATATAAGATAGAAGCTTACGTACCAGAGGCCGACATAGCAAAGATTATTATTGGAAATCAAGCAGAGGTAACTCTGGACGCTTATGGTTCAGATACAATATTTGGTGCGGTTGTTACACTCATAGACCCCGCGGAGACTGTCCTGGAAGGAGTACCGACTTATAAAGTTACCTTACAATTTGGTAAAGAAGATGTGCGAATACGTTCTGGTATGACGGCCAATACTGATATTATGACCAGAGAGCATGATAACGTTCTGTATGTGCCAACCAGGGCCATTATAACGGATGATAGTGGTGCCAAATCCGTTCGTGTTTTAAATAAAGATGGTAAGACCTTTGCTTCGATTCCAGTCACTTTGGGTTTGAAGGGATCAAGTGGTACTACGGAAATAGTTTCTGGTTTATCTGCTGGTCAGAAAGTGGTGACTTATAGCAAATAATTTCAAATGCGCTAAGGCGCCATATCCTGTCATGAATATTATCGAAGTTAAAAATCTTAAGAAGTCTTACCACGATGGTGAGACGGAGACGAAGGCCTTAGACGGCGTTACTTTTTCTGTTCGCAAAGGGGAGTTCTTAGCTATCATGGGTCCATCTGGCAGTGGAAAATCAACCCTTCTGCATGTCTTGGGAATGCTGGATGATCCAACTAGTGGGAAATTTATTTTTGATGGCAAAGATATCGGTTCGTATTCGCGCGACGAGTTAGCAAATCTACGAAACAGAAAAGTTGGTTTCGTGTTTCAATCTTTCAATTTATTGCCACGTACCTCAGTTTTGGAAAATGCTAAATTGCCGCTTGTTTACTCGGATGTTCCAGAGCGTGAGTGGGATAGTCGTGCTAGGGCGGTTGTGGAATCAGTAGGTCTCGGACACCGTATGTTCCACCAACCATCGGAACTTTCTGGTGGTGAAAAACAACGTCTGGCTATTGCTCGCGCGCTCATAAATAATCCAGACATCATCTTTGCTGATGAGCCAACAGGTAACTTGGATTCCAAATCTGGAAAAAATGTAATGTCTATAATCCAACAATTAAATGAAAAAGAGGGAAGAACTATTGTACTAATCACTCATGAAACTTCTACGGCCGAACACGCTGAGCGCATTATTCGTCTTATGGACGGTGTAATAGAAAGTGATTTGCCGGTGAAGAATCGTATGTCCGCTAATGATGAATATGTTAAATAAAATTTTATGACTATCCGCCACCGATTTACAACTGCATTACGAGGATTGACGACAAACCGTTCAAGATCTTTTTTGACTGTCCTTGGGATCGTTATCGGTATCACGGCAATTATGTTAGTGGTTTCACTTGGTGCTGGAGCACAAAATCTTATTCTTGGGCAGGTTCAGGGTCTGGGTACCAACACTATCGCTATTATTCCTGGTCGTGAACCGACTGGCCCATCTGATTCCGCACAACTTTTTAGTGATTCTCTGAAACAAAAAGATATTGTGGCTCTAGAGAATAAAGCCAATGTACCAGGACTAAAATCTATCATGCCGACAGTTCTTGGAGCAGATATTGCTTCTTACGGGGCAAATACTTACCAAGTTAGCATTTTTGGTGCCACAGATTTGATGGCTAGTATTTTTGACTTGAACCCGAAATATGGATCTTTTTTCACACAAGATGATGTTGCTTCTAGGGCCGATGTCGTTGTTGTGGGATCCAAGGTGACCGAACATCTTTTTGATAGTGCAGATGCCAATCCTGTTGGCCAGAAAATAAAAATCAAAGGACGTAATTTCAAGATTGTCGCAGCCTTACCGCCATCAGGAGGGGGATCTTTGTTTAACTTCGATAGTATGGTTATTATGCCATATACAACAGTGCAAGATTATTTACTTGGTATAAAGTATTTTCAACGTATAATTATTCAGGCTGTTTCCGATGAGGCAGTTACAGTCACTGCAGATGATATCCGTATCACGTTGCGAGAATCGCACGGTATTACAGACGCAAGTAAAGAAGACTTTAGTGTTCAAACCCAACAAGATCTAGCAAATCGTCTCTCTACTATTACTGGTGCTTTGACTTGGTTTTTGGTGGCTGTGGCGTCGATCGCATTGTTTGTTGGTGGTGTGGGAATTATGAATATAATGTTGGTCGCTGTGACTGAACGTACGCGTGAAATCGGTTTGCGTAAAGCATTAGGGGCAACCGATGGAGATATTTTGTGGCAATTCTTGATAGAGGCGGTGATGCTTACAGTCCTTGGTGGTATTATAGGTATTATTCTTGGTTCAAGCTTGGCCTTTATAATCGCTCTTATACTATCCAAAGGTCTTGGTGTTGATTGGCAGTTTATTTTCCCATGGGGCGGTGCCGCACTAGGCTTTAGTGTGTCTGCAGTGATCGGCTTGGTTTTCGGTGGTTATCCGGCTAGTAAGGCATCAAAAAAGAGTCCAATCGAAGCCTTGAGGTATGAATAGGCAAAAGCGTATAATTTATCATAACTATGATTATTCTTATATCTATCGCCACCTTCTTTGCTACTCTCCTTGGGGGTCTTTTCGCGCTGAAACTCAAAGATAAACTCCATCTGGTTTTAGGTTTTTCCGCTGGCGCTGTGATTGCGGTTGCTTTTTTTGATCTTATGCCAGAGTCATTGAATCTTGGTGGACAGTTCTATTCAAACAACACGATACTCGCCGTAACAGCTGTCGGCTTCGTGGTTTATCTTTTATTGGATCGATTGGTTTTTCTGCATTTTCATGAAGATGATGCCAAATCTGGTGAATACGCCGCGCATGAACAAAATACCGAAGGTGGTGAGCGCGACGTGCATGAACAACATGGTCGCGGCATTCTTGGTGCTGGAAGCTTATGTCTCCATAGTTTTCTAGATGGTGTAGCAATCGGCTTGGCTTTCCAAGTTTCAGCAGCAATTGGTTCTATCGTCGCTGTAGCTGTCTTGGTACACGACTTTTCCGATGGTATCAATACTGTAAATATGATTATAAAAAATCAGGGCGGATTTAAACACGCCCTTCGTTGGCTTATAGCAGATGCGATTGCTCCCGTTCTTGGTGTTATAGCCACAATGTTTTTCTCTGTTCCGGAACGCGGCCTTAGTATAATACTGGCTTTGTTTGCCGGATTCTTTCTCTATATCGGAGCTAGCGATCTTATACCAGAG
>CAIQCA010000017.1 GCA_903870235.1 uncultured bacterium | reverse complement strand
CGCTCTACCAGATGAGCTACGGGCCCAATTAATTCTCAAAACTATCTCAAGAAAAATAAAATACCTTCTTCGCCCAAATTTACCTTCGGGCTGCCGAGAGTCGAACTCGGACCGCATCCACCCCATGGATGTATACTACCGCTATACTACAGCCCGGCGAAACATTATTCTTTAACATGTTCCAGTGACTTCTGGGCCGGTCGCATTATATTACTTTATTTTTGAAAATTACTCAACCTATGTTAGATTATAGGGGTTCCGTTAGAGACAGGTACGGGCCATTAGCTCATCTGGTAGAGCGTTCCCATGGCATGGGAAAGGTAAGCGGTTCGAGTCCGCTATGGTCCACATTAGACTTAGACGATTTCAAAAAATTACGCTCGGGCGGGTAAAAAAAGAAGTGGCTGAGGGGTCTCAAACATTATCGTTTACGGCATAGCGAGTTTGGTCCATTTTTTGGACCAAATTCCATACGCAGATCAAGTATCTCACCACCCCCCCTCTCTCTCTTTAAAAAAACTTGACATCTTAGTTTATTGCTGATACGTTGTTTAAAGACCTAAACATCCGAAATCACAATCTCCAAACATGGCCACTCTGCCCATAGAAAGGAGTAAATGATGATGCAAACACAACAAATCAGTCGAAGACAATTTCGCTGGTTTCGAAATACGGAACAATTCAGGCTTGGCCGTGCTAACGAAGATCGACTTTGGAAAGTATTCCAAGAATTGCTCTGTAGCATGGAAAAACCCGAGTGGTTAAAGTCAGTACGAAGAGCTACAAAACACGAAGACATGCACTTAGAAACTGATTTCGTGGTAGAAACTCACGACATCGGGCCAATGTTCTTTAACGCCAAAAGTTCGGAGTATTACGCAGAAAAGTTCAATGGGTATCGACGCTCTCGACGAGTTATAGCAATCCCGATGGACGCAGTTCTAGCAGCAAACCAACAAGCTGCTGAGGATTTCATACTGAAAATCCTTTGGCAAGAATACGTGGACATTCGAATTTTACGAGGAGACTCAATCTAAATTTGAGCAAAACCAAAAGAGGGGCCCCTAGGCACCCTCTTTTTTTGTTTCAATATTACCAATTTGCTACTAGTGTTTCTTGAGATAGCCTCTTGTGATCAAACCAAAGAATCCTGCAGGTGGTTTGATACCAACGCTGATCTGGAATTTGGCGAGAGCATCTCTGGTCAATGCACCGAACTTGGTTGTTTCGTTACCCGGTGATCCTGGACCACTTGAAGCCAACTTGAAGCCTTTGCTATTTAGAAAGACTTGTAAAGCCTTTACGTCATCTCCATGCATGCCCACAGTAAGACTTCGAGTAAATGTTGCTGTATTTACAAGTGAAAGCTGACAAACATAACCGACACTGCACCGATTATCCAAAAACATGTCCTCTGAAGCTCGGTTAAAATAGCATTGCGCTCATTTGGATCCTCTGTATTCGCAGTTACATTCACGGCTACTATCGTAAAAGCTCCAAACAAAATGCCGGCTTGAGTTATAAGCGAGATAAATACCTGCACATCCCCAAAATCCGATGGACTCAACATTCTACTCAAAATTGGGTAGAAAAAATAGTTCAACGCCGCCACCAACATTGAGCCGGTGAAGTATATGGCGTAATGTTTTAGGAATGTGTCTTTTTTTATAGAGTTAATCATAAATAGTTATGGCGTCCTAACTGTGGCGTCGCCAACCATAAATGGTTGCGGCATCCTACAGGAATATAGTCACTTCGTTCCTTATTCCTGTGGACCTAGGGGGAATCGCACCCCCGCTTCAGCAATGCGAATGCTGCGTCGTACTACTAGACTATAGGCCCGAGAGTGCCATCTGGATGAGGTGGTCGACGAGCTCATGGGTGTTACTACCGACAGCACGTAAAGATTTTGGTACCAAAGATTCATTTGTAAGTCCTGGCAAAGTATTTACCTCAAGAACATATATACCACGCTTAGGATGAATTATGAAATCCGATCTGGAATAATGGCAAAGTCCCATAGTCTTGTGAACTTTTCTAGCCAAATCGGCCAATTCCTTCTTTATTTTAAGCGGAAAATTTGACGGGACTATCTCTTCAGACTTCCCTTCGTATTTGGCTTCAAAGTCGAAAAATTCAGTCATTGGACGAATTTCTACGACCGGCAATGCGTAAAGTTCTTCGCCACGAAACCCTTCGATAACACCAACGGTAGCTTCGGCTCCTTTGATATATTCTTCTATGATAACCGTGTCATCGTGCCTGGCCGCTTCATTCAAGGCTTTTACGAAGCCTTTCAAGTCACGCGCAATCGAAACTCCTACTGATGACCCGGCAGACGCGGGCTTCACGACAGCTGGCATAGTAAATGTTTTGAAAATGTCCGCCGCAACCCTCACAACATCTTCTTTTATCTGAGCCGAACTTATCACGCGGTCAACTGGAGTTTTTATTTTGTTATCAGAAAACACTTTTTTAGCTAACACTTTATTCATACCGATAGCTGAGCCGAGAGATCCTGAACCAGTAAAAGGCATTTTATATGATTCTAGAAATCCTTGAATCTTGCCATCTTCTCCGTAAGCCCCATGTAGAGCCAAAAAGGCCACATCAAATTTTTTGATGGCATCCTCAGGCTTGTATGCGATACCATCGACGTGCCACACACCCTTTTTATCGATCAAAACATCGAGTGTAATGTACTTTTCGACAAACTGTTCTCGAAGAGCTTTTAAAACATTTGCTCCAGTAGCAAGGGAAACATCATATTCACTACTTGGTCCACCACGTAAAACTCCAACTTTTGTTTTTGACATGAGAAGATTATAACGCCAAAATGAGTATAAGAAAAGCGCTCTTGGCGACGACTCCTAGGGCCTCGCAAGCACCTTTCGGTCACTTCTTAGTTTAGGCGGTCTTTCCCCCAATATTTTGCCTTTGAAATTGCGTGAAGATACTACTGAACGCCCGAGCTTCTTCTCAAGTTTTTTGCGTGCGCCACCGGCAATATCGCCGCCGACTTTTGCGTCTTCTTTTAATTTGGATACTCCGCGCGAATTCTCATTACGATGGATTTCAGTAGTAGAACGCTCGCCTAACATTGTGAATATAAGTTCAAAATCATCCATATGATCGCGAAGATTTTCTCGCTCTAGGCCTTTCAACTTTTTGTATTCCGTCGGAGTCACACCGAAAGTGGCCTTAGAAATCTCCGCAGTCAATATCTCAAAATCTCTTTTCTCTTGAGCTCCGCGGTTTTTCCACTCTTCTGTAAGTTCATCGCGAATCGCAATACCGCGCATCCTTTTCTCTATCCAATCATCAGGGTACCCCTTAGCTTTATAGAGTGCTCGAGTACGCTTTGTGGCAAGTTCAGGATCTTCTATCTCTTGGATTCGCTCATAACCAGTTTTGGCGAGCCAACGTTTAAAGGGTTCGGCTTTAGGGGAAGGAATCGACTGTATTATGCGAAATATGCCCTCTGTATTGGCACAAAGCATTTTCTGTGGCCCTCCTGCTGTGTTTATTGAAAGGGGGGACTCAATTTGAGCCCACCCTTTGGTAAGCTCCGTGTCGCGATTTAGAAGATTTTTAAGATAATGTTTAGGGTCCACGGAGTCCGTCAACGCTTCGATAACATCGACAATGACAAACCACCACTCGTCGTTGTGAATAGTCTTACGAATCTCCTTCTTTTTAAAGATGGCTATTTTCATAATTGTCTCCATGCTCTACATTTTCCCAAAATGAGGAGATAAATCAATAGAGACAACACTGAGCTCATATGTCGTTATCATCTAATCTAACGCACCAAGCGCCGCAGCTTTCTATGATAAGCCAATACAAATCTATGGGCTTCAGCGTTCAAGGCAACTATTTCGCGAGCTCGACTTTGGTTGGCTGATCCCGGAATTGCTCCAGAGATCGAGCCGAGAATAGCCCTAGCCCTATGCCTTTCATCCTTCGTGACCGCTACGACGGGTATATTTATGCGTCTAGCCGACAAAACCGCTTCAGCTGCGCGTGCCTGTACATCATTACCATCAACGACAATAAGATCCGGATAACTCCATTCGGAATGATTGAGCCTACGCGAAAGTAGCTCCGCCAGATTAGCAACATCATTATTGGTATCACGAGATATTTTAAATTTTCTATATTCTGAGGGCACAAATTCGCCGTTAACAGATACCACCATAGCCCCGACGGTATTTGAACCTGAGAGATGAGCGATATCATAAGCTTCCATGCGGAATATCTTTGGGGCCGCGGCGTTATTTTCTCCAGCAAAGTTCCTATCGCCATAATTTTTTATAAGAGCAATATCGTTGATATGTTTGAGAGCATATAGTGTTCGCTTGATCGTTTGCGCCTCTTCAAACTTCATGGCCTTGGCGCAAATTTTCATCTCTCGTTCTAGCCTTGTAACCAAAGTAATCTTCTGACCATTCAAAAAGAGGACTAGGTTTCTGATAGTCTGCAAATATCTCCTACGTGCCAGAACGTCGCTACTATCCGGCGATCTACCAATAGCGTTGTAAAAAGCTTCATGACGAGGATCATGAGATTTTTTGTCTTTGAATGGGAAAATCTTACGCAGAATCTTCAATGATTCGTTTATAAGGCCAGCGTGAGGATATGGTCCAAATATATGTCTGATTTTTGTATCAGATTTATCTGCAAGTTTTTCTGGCGATTTTGCGGCGGCGCCATCATTCAATTTATCAAAGTCTCGTTCGCGTACAGTAAAAACTCTTGGCCACAACTCATTTGTGATGACTATATAAAGAGAACTCTTGTCATCGCGCTCATCAACATTGAATTTGGGCTGATATTTCTTTATAAGATTACTCTCCAGGATGATCGCCTCCAGAACAGAGTCTGTTTCCACGAAAGTTAGTCTAGTAGATTTTGTGACCATATCAACTATACGTGGCCCACGAGTTTCGATAAGGTCATTACTGAAATAACTCTTCACGCGATCCATGAGGGATGTAGCACGACCAATATACATAGGCCGGCCTTGGCCATTACGGAAAACATAGACTCCTGGGTGATCCGGTAATTTCAGCCTTTGAATATATTGACGATTCATATAAAACAGTGTAAGATTTCGAGCGGACAATTGCAAGCGTAAATCAGGCTTAAACACAGGATCAAAACTCAAGGAGAACGTTATGGGGAGCAAAACATGGGTCGGGGATCATGCGGAAGATTTAAAAACCGAAACAGAAGATGATTATGTGATTCCAAGATCACTCAAAGTAATTATGATTCTGGGGATCATTGCGGTCGCGGCTGTGGTCTTGGTCGGCATTGGTGCCGTAGCTGTGGCCGTCTATTTGTACAACAAAAAACGGTTTGGTCTGTAAGACATTTTCCTGGTTCTTTGAACCAGGGGCTGCGCGGAATTATTTCACGCAGCTTTTTTGTTTTTAATGTCCGACTTCACTCGCACCCCCAATTTTATTTTCTATGCAAAACCTTCTTCAAATATTTTCCAGTATACGATTTATCATTATTGGCCACATCTTCAGGCGTCCCCTTTGCCACAATCTTACCGCCATGTTCACCACCTTCTGGACCAATATCGATCACATAGTCAGCATTTTTTATCAGATCAAGATTGTGCTCAATGACCACCACTGTATTCCCTTTGTTTACCAGCTTTTGCAAAATATCAATAAGTTTCTTCACGTCCTCATAATGCAAACCAACCGTCGGCTCATCCAACAAATAAATAGTTTTCTGCAAATGCGCGCGATACAACTCCGATGAAATCTTCACACGCTGAGCTTCCCCACCAGACAAAGTCGTAGCTGACTGGCCCAACTTCACATAACCGAGCCCAACTTCATTCAAAGTAAACAAGCGGTCTGCTACCGCTGGAATATCCTCAAAAAACTTCAAAGCCTCCTCAATAGTCATTTCCAAAATTTCATGGATATTTTTCTTCTTGAATTTTATCTCCAAAGTCTCTTTCATGAACCGCGTGCTATTACAAACTTCACAAGTCACATAAACAGTCGGCAAGAAATGCATCTCCACAGCGATTTCGCCATTTCCTTCACAGGCTTCACAACGACCACCGGGTCTATTGAAGGAAAACCTGCCAGGACCCCAACCACGAGCTCGCGCCTCCGGCTCAGAGGCAAACAAATCACGAATATGAGTCCATGCACCAGTGTATGTCACAGGATTTGACCTGGGTGTTCTACCGATTGGGCTTTGATCGATCAAGATAACACGACCGACATATTCCGAGCCTTTGAATTCCTTGCAGTTAATCGGCTCGTTGGATCTAACACGCATTTCAAGGCGTGCAGACAAGTTGCGATGCAAAATCTCATACATAAAAGATGATTTTCCAGAACCAGAAACTCCAGTAACTGTAACAAGCTTTCCTAGTGGAACATCAACATTCATATTTTTAATATTAAATATTTTT
>CAIQCA010000016.1 GCA_903870235.1 uncultured bacterium | reverse complement strand
TCTGTGTGGCGTGAAAAAGGTTGGATTTACAAAGACGATCCTCGCGGCTGGTTCCAATGGTATTGTCGATATTATATGGGTAGGCGTATACCAGATGAAGATGCTCGTCAGATCAAGCGATGGAAGGCTATGGTGCGACATATCGCTCAAGTTAGAAAATCTTGTCGAGCTGGTGATTCGTCGTGTCGACCGCGACAGCGCCAGGCAATCTTACATTGGGCTTATGATAGTAGGTTGATGTGATGAGGAGGGCACACAGGTGTTCTCCTTTTTTGTTATAATCGACCCATGGAAGAATATATAGATGCCCTAAATCCAGACGGCACACTGACTGGGGTCAAAAAGACTAGAAAAGAAATTCATAGATCTGGAGATTGGCATCGCACAGTTCACGTGTGGATTATTAATTCCCAAGGCGAAATCCTTACCCAGTTGAGGTCGCACTCAAAAGAACAAGACCCAAACAAATGGGATCTTTCTGCGGCTGGACATATTTCTGCTGGCGATGATAGTAAGACATCCGTACTCCGGGAAGTAGAGGAAGAACTAGGTCTTGATGTTTCTAGGGACGAACTGAATTATATTGCTGAAACTTCTTCTAGTGAAGTTTTAAACGATGGATCATATATCGATAATGAGCTACATGACATCTATATTATCTACAAAGACTTAGACATGAAGGATGTTGTTCTTCAAAAAGAAGAAGTTGCGGATGTACGATGGATAAAGTGTGAGGATATGGAGAAAGATATAAAAGAAAACCCAACGAAGTATGTAGATCAAGGCGAAGAATTTGGATTAGTGTTTGATTATATTAGGAAACACAAACGATAGCTGATATACTTTTACTATGAAACTCAAATGGAACGAAGTAACATGGTATTCAAAATTGATTGCGATTATCTTTTTGTTTGCAATTTATCCAGCCTTAGCTTTTTATATTGGGACACAGTATGAATTGGCTGTTTATATACAGCAGTTGAATCTTCATATACAGAATAGCTCTCTAGTCTCAGACTCGGTTCTAGTCGTTGACCAAGTCTCTACATTTAAATCTACAGCAACATCTACGCCGGCTATTTCTGGAACGACAACATATGTCGATCCCAAATTTCCTTTCTCAATCTCATATCCACCAGATTTTGCAAATATCGCCGATCTGACACCTCTGAAACAAAACTCACTTGAAACATTTATGAATGTTTGTTTCAGAGGAAGTGATGAAAATGGGGGTGTGGATTCCAAACAAACAAACTTTTGTTATATTGGCGGTCAAGCGGCCGATGGATTTGCAGCGGCTTCATTCAATATAATCGCAAGAACATCGCAAGATATGAAACAGTGTGAGCAAATACAAAATGGTTACCAGGACCAGCCATCACAACTCGTAAATATTAATGGGGTTATGTATTATCAAGGCGGTCTTGATGATGCGGCGGCTGGTCATTATACGACAGGAAAGTTTTACAGAACATATCATAAAGGACTTTGCTACGAATTAGATTTATTTGTCGAATCCGATCGAGGTGTTTCAGAAAAGGGATTGAGTGCAGATTTTTCCAATATGATGCTAACCAAATTAGAGGCAATCCTCGCTACTTTCAAGTTTTCTTCAATCTAAAGCTGTTGCGGCCGGAGTTACAAAGAAAAGGAATATCACGATTACTACACCCAACATTCCCAGGGCCACGAACGAGTGAGCAAAACCAAGATATTGAGCCATATAGCCGCCTACTATAGGTCCGGCTGTATCACCCATGTTGGTGAATAGATCCTGAAGAGTTTCAATTTCCTTGCGACGAGATGAAGCTTTTTCAATATGTTCGGTATATATAGCACCTATCGCTGGCCAGCCGATCGCCCAAAAGAATGAAGCTGCAAATATGAGTATGACCAGAAGGGAAATAGAATTTACAAATCCGACAAAAGCAAGAATAATCGAACCGACCAAGATCGCCCACTCCGCAGTGCGTCTGTTACCAAACTTTCTTGCGATCATTCCTACAATCCACCCAACCAGTATGGGCGGAAGCGCATAAGCCGTCATAAATATACCACCGGATATTCCACTAACTATTCCGATATGCTCCGAAAATAAAGGTCCAAATGTCCATACTGCCGCATCAATCATATTCAAAGCGAGAGTTAATAGTAAAACCGGAAATATGACTAACCAGATCTTTTTCCAAAGTTCTATTTCTGTAAAAAAAGTGAAGACGTTTTTTCTGACGACTCCTGTGTATTCTTCTCTCTCGTGGGCACGTCGCAGTACGATGAAAATATAAAATAGAAAAGCTACTGCAAGTGGAACTGTAAGTGCCATTAGCATATGTGGCCCGGGCTGAATATAAAGAAGTAGTAGACTTCCAGCAAAAGGGGCAATCAAATAGCCGAATCCTTGGAAAGAACTCAATATGCCGAAATTTGACACCTGTTCTTCTTTTTCAGAAGTTCGTTCGACGAAGTCGATTGTACCTATATTAAAGAAATCATAATAAAATCCCCAAACAGCCATAGCCATTAGATATATAGTGATAGTTTTTCCACCAAATAGAAATAGGGGGAAGGACATTGCTAAAACAAACATGAAAAAGAACATACGTCGGTAGTGTGTTACTTTGAGTACTCTACAGAGGATGAAGTCAAAAATCATGCCAGCGATGGATGACGAGCCAAGGATTAGTCCCATCACACTTTCAGAAATTCCCGCATTGGTAATAACAATCGGGGCGAGGTACATGAGTATTCCATCAAAAATTACAAAAAAGAAAACCATCGATCCTGCGGCAATAAGTTTTTGGCTTAAGTCATATCGGGGAATGTGTTTTTGGAGACGGTGGACGGTCATGTGTGATTAATAGTATCAAACTTATATTGAACCGCAAATATTCTTTTGTTGAGCTGAAAAATTGGTTTTAACATGGTAAACTTTTCGCATGAAGATATTACTTGTAGACAATGGAACCACCTTGTTGAGTAAATTGGAAAAACTCATTCCAGAAAAAGAGGTTGTAGTTAGAGTTGATGATCTCAACAGGGAAATGAGCGACGATTTTGATTTAGTAATCCTCTCTGGTAGTAGTAAGTATTCAGTCATGGAAGATGTGGAAAAGTTTGTCCAGGAAATTGATTTGATTAAAAATACACAGAAACCTCTCATCGGAATCTGTTTCGGATTTGAATTGATCGTCAAAGCGTTTGGTGGAAGTCTGAAAAGGTTAGAAGTCAAAGACAAAGGTATCCAGGAGATAGAAATTCTCGATAAAAAACTATCTGATAAACCAGTAGTCTCGGTATATGAGAGTCATAGATGGGAGATAGAGAAGCTCCCGGGTATTTTCAATGTTCTAGCAAGATCGAAAACTGGCCCAGAGATCATTAAACATAAAAATCTACCGATATATGGATTCCAATTTCACCCAGAGAACTTTGTAGACGAAACAGATGGCGATGAGGTGTTTACGAGGGTGTTTTCTTACCTCAATAGCCCAACGAACGTTGGTATTTAATGGTTTTTCCCGCTTGTGGAAAGTACTTGACAAATCTGGCAGGTATGCTATACTAGTACTAAGATAGGTGGAATTGTGGGTTATATCTGCACCTGTCCGAAGCTTCTTGATATCAATGGTGTTCAATGAAACGCGTTCATTGTCACGAAATTGCTCTAGTAAGAAGCCCGAAAAACCCTCCGAGGCAGCCTGCGCTGCTTAGCGTCCCAGGGACGATCATCCTGGGCTTATAGATTTCATCTGTTACTCGTCTGACGGGGTAACGGATGCGTTCACTGACAGTCAGATCTTGGGAAGACCGGTTCCGGGTCTCCGAAGGAAAGGCAGGATAGTGTCGTCATTCGCTGTTCGAATACGACATGAACAACATATCTGGTATCGGAGGGTCTCGAAGGAACAGATAGAGACCTTCCACTTTAGTTCGCAGTTAGCAGTTAGTAGTCATCGTAGCGAAAACATTGTTTCGCTACACCCCCCGGCACAGGCTGGGGGTTTTTCTTTTAGCAGGAAACCCCGCATGAGCCGACCGTCATTAGTTTACGTTAGGTCGTGCGAATGCGGGGATGAATGCCTAGCCTAGCGTATGCTAGGCTTGTGTACATGAGGATTCGAAGATTAAGTCACAGCGTCTAT
>CAIQCA010000015.1 GCA_903870235.1 uncultured bacterium | reverse complement strand
GAAACTACCGGCTTCCTCAATAACAATTTGATTTTTCCAGGCGTCTTCTTTTCATCCATAATGGTTATACTGGAAGATTGGCAGGAGCTTCTGACTTCTTCGAAGGAACACGTTCCAATGTCGGCGTACTAGCCACAGCACCAGGAAAGTGGAACAAAGTAGCCAATTCCTCAGCATTGAGAACCATCGGCTTTCCTTGGAATGGTGGGAAGAAATATGATCGTCTCTTATATGCCATCAAAGCCCATTTAGACAACCTATTTCTTCGAATATCTTTGTAATCTTGCCATGGGTATTCCAAATTACCCATCCAAGGACCACCTGGTTTGAAACCATTTAAGTGCTCAGAGCTAAAGTGTTTGAAATTGCCAATAATTCCTCCAATATTCCCTGGGTTGAAGAAATCTTTTTTCGCCACATAGACAGCGCGAATTCCTGCATCAAAAGCCTGTTTAGTGACACTCCTTTCCAGTGCTTCTACTATCGCTTGTTCGCCTTTGGAAATTGTAGGAGATTTAGTAAATCCGGTTGGTTCCCCTTCTTTATTGAAAATCTGCTCTCCAGAAACTTTCGAGTCTTTGTCACGCATCAATATTTTGTTAACCTCGGCCTCAGATTCATCTTTCCATAGATCAGTCTTTTTCCACCAGTGACCAGGTTTACGCTGATCTTTTTTGTGACATCGAATAATATACTGTATCCAAACTTGTTGATTTGGTCCAACGCTTCCAAGATACTCAAGAAGAGGAACAATAGGGTCGACCTTGAATTCTTCTTTTGGATCTTTATCCAGACCATAGTCAACGTAAGTCTTGATGGGATATGGATTGGGTTTTGTAAATACAAAGTCAGTCGCCCAAACTTTCATCTGATCTTTATCGAAAACTACTGACCTAGCATAATCATCTTTTTCAAAAACTTCGATACCTGGGAAATTTGCGTAGAGAGCTGTTTGCACATTATTTTTTACTGATTCTCTAAGCCATATAAAAAACTTAACCTGTCCTTCGATAGACACTAGTTCCAGAGATGCCCACGGCCTGGTTTCTCCAAGCCAAATTTGCTTATACCAGTTTCCATCAACGGGATTGTGAAAAATGTTTAAGAAAAGCTCCATTGCCAAAGGAGACTTATACAAGTCTTTCGGCAAACGTACCTCAATTACGGCATATTTTTGTGAAAAAAAGAATCTAGCTCGAACATAGCGCATCCATAAGTCCCAAAATATTCTTGCCAAAATGATCGCCAAAAAAATAGGTGAAAAAGTCACTACATAGTTGACCACCATCGGTGTCATCACGCTTTTGAATGTTGCTACTGCACTAGCAAAAATCTGATCCAATGTCATGCAAACATTGTACCATATTATATTTGTTTATTAAGCTATAACTAGGCTATAGCTGGTGAATACTTACCTTCTTTGTTGTGGACGAAGTATTTTGGATTTTGGAGATTGACGAGAATGGTATTTGGCTTAACATATCTCTCCTTCATAACCTTTTCGATAACCTGATCCTTTGTCATAGGTCCATTCTTAACGAGAACTTCGGTGATAACATCACGGACGATACCTGGTGTATAACCCCATTCTGCTAGAGCATAGAGACCACGACCAACAAGCACGAAACGCTTGTCTTTTATGAGTTCATTGTGAGTGGTAGCAACGTGGGCCTTCTTGTTGAACATTTTCTCGATCTGTTTGGCAACGTCACGGAAGTGTATAGGAGATCCATGCTTACGGATAACAAGGAAAGCGTAATCACGCATACCCTTGGTACTGATATTTGGTGAATTGGTCATACCCCAGTCACCCAAAGTGTTCTTGCCAATATTCTTCGAAAGTGCCAACCAACGACGAACAACCTCTTGATTCTTGTAGCGTTCTGAAACTTCTCCAAGATGACTCAAGAATTTATTGATCATTTCTGATTCAGGAAGAAGATCATTGGTCTTCAGGTTCGAATAGAGGTTCCTGAGAGCGGCTTCAACCTTCTTGGCAACATCTTCATTGACATGCCAACGGTGACGGAAATCATCATCTTCTTTTTGTTTCTTAAATGGTTCGCCAACTACCAACATAAAGTGTATGTGGTTCTGCAAAGACTTATCTTTGGAAACATGGCCCAAGAAATCATCCTCAACTACGATTCCACCCAAAGAATGTAGGAGTTCCTCGATCTCGGCAAAAACAGCTTTTTCTTGTTTGTATTCCTCTGATTTACGAACATTGGCTATACCATAGTTTTCTATCTGACGAACACGCTCGCGAGTGATTCCATATTTCTTACCAATAGAATCCAAGGTCATGCGCTTGGTGTCCTTGCCTAATCCATAACGGAAGACGAGAACTTCATGCGCGCGATCTGGTAAAGACGATAAAAGCCTTTTGACAACTTGCTTGGGTTTGAACGAAATTGCTGATTGGGTGGATGCCATGTTATTGATTTAATAATAAGTCTGTTGCCTTATATAGAGTATGTTTTATCACCTATACTATGTAAAGTCAAGCCATTATAACCCACATCGGATTATATGACAATGCTAACCAACTTTCCCTTGATCACGATAACTTTCCTAATTTCTTTACCATCTATCCATTTTTTGACTTCAGGAAGCGTAATAGCCTTTGTTTTCAACGTTTCCTCAGCCGAATCCAAGGCTATTTCGAAGCTTCCACGCACCTTTCCATTGACCTGAACCACAATATTGACACTCAAATCAATAACCAATTCTGGCTTATATTCTGGCCATGATGACGTGTGAATAGATTTTTTGTTACCAAGAGTACCCCAAAGTTCCTCCGTCATGTGTGGTGCAAATGGCGCCAAAAGTTTGAGTAATATTTCAAACTGTTCCCTATTCATTCCTGTTTTTTCTAACTCATTTACGGCGATCATCAGAGAACTTATAGCTGTGTTGAAATGGAGACAATCTATGTCGTCAGAAACTTTCTTGATTGTTTTGTGTAGAGTTTTGAGTGTGGTCGTATTTTGTGAATCATTTTGCACGCCAACAACTTTTGTCTCACTGATCTTCTCGCTCAGTTTCCAGACCTTCTCAATAAATCTACGCGCACCGACCATACTATTTGTGCTCCAGGAGATTTGTTGATCAAAAGGTCCCATAAACATTTCATATACACGCATAGTATCCGCGCCATAAGTCTTGACCATATCATCTGGGTTCACAACGTTACCGAAACGCTTGGACATCTTACGACCATCTTCACCCATGATCAAACCAACGTGTTGAAGTTTCGCAAACGGTTCTATAGTTGAGACTACTCCCAAATCATACAGAAACTTGTGCCAAAAACGTGCATAGATAAGGTGACGAGTGGCGTGTTCTGCACCTCCGACATAGAAATCTACTGGAGCCCAATATTTCTCTTTTTTAGGATCTACCAAAGCCTTGTCGTTTTTTGGATCCATATAACGAAGATAATACCAGGACGAACCAGCCCATTGAGGCATAGTGTTAGTCTCGCGTTTGGCAGAACAATCAAAATTAAAAAATCTATGAACATCCTTGAAGTTTTTTAGTATTTGTTTGTCAGGCAAAACCCCTTTGAGCATTTTGAGACCACTGTAACCCCAGGCACAGCCAACTAATTTCGATTTGTCTATATAATCTGCAAGCTCATAGACATCTGAATTGGTATCAGTGAAATAATAGACCTCTTTTTCACTTACTCCCCAGTCATTGCAAATAGTCTTGATCTTTTCTTCCTTTGAATGATGGTCTTCGAAAGTCAAAATATGGCTAAATTTCATGCCAGACTTCTTCACCGTAGGCTCAACATAAATCTTCGAACCTGAAGAAACTATGGCATAACGCGCATTTTTGTATTTTTTAACCTCTTTTATAAATTCAGTGAAAAGTCCTGGTTTATGATTGAGAATATGGTTACCAAATTTTTCAACCCATATTTTATCTTCGGCCAATTGTTCTTTGGTTTTTTGGGTATCCTTCGTGTGAGGACTTGGATTATTGAAATAACCCAGGAAGGCTTCCATGGCTTCATCTTGGTTTTTACAATCACCCATGATAACTCTGGCATTCAAAGCTGAGTCCCAAGTATCCCCAAGCACGCCATCAAAATCAAAAATAAAATATTTAGGCGCCTTTTTCTCTTCCAGACATGTCGGACACTTCGTATTAACCCATTTAGAAATAGCTGCCAAGGGTGACTCGCCCGTACCAGTTGGTTCGTAGGATTTTACTTTTGGAAGCTTGACTGGAAGATCTTTTTCTCTAACAGCAACTACGCCGTGTCTTTCACAATGTATTACCGGTATAGGTTCACCCCAATAACGCTGACGAGAAAAAACCCAATCATGGAGTTTATAAGTAGTCTTTCTTTTGGCCAAATTATTACTTTCTAAATAATTGACGATTGAAGTCCTGGATTCACCACCTTTTTTGCCGGCGAATTCTTTTGGTTCTGTAAGAACACCGTTTTTCATATCGGTGTAGCAAATTTCGAGCCGGCGAACTTTTTCGGCCTGACTGGCGTCTGTTGGAAAAAGTACTGGTTTCAGACGGATGTTATATTTCTTGGCAAAAGCAAAATCTCGCTCATCGTGTGCCGAACATTTAACAATGCCGGTGCCATAATCCGCCAAAGCAAAGCTGGCCACCCAGATAGGTAGATCGCCATTACCTACAGGATCGACTATATATCGACCAGTAAATATACCCTCAGACTCTTTTTGAACATTAAAACCGTCAGCATTTCGCTTGGCGATCAAAGCCTCAGCAAAAGCTAATACCTTTTTCTCATCTGGTGTACCATTCACCAAAGTCTTCAATAAAGAATGATCTGGAGCAATAGCAACAAAGGTATCAGCTCGAAAAGCTTCGAAGTGTGCTGAGAATGTCTGAATCTTGATATCTGTGTCTTTAACAGGAGCCGTGAAAAGCACACCCTCACTTTTACCTATCCAATCTTTTTGTGACTTAACGATCGAAGCCGGCCAATCGAGTAATGGCTTATCTGAACCATCTTTTTTCGTCTCCAAATCAGCAAGCAACCTTTCTGCATAATCAGTGATCTTCAAAACCCATTGGCGCATCGGCTTTTTTTCTACAAGAGTTCCACAGCGCTCACAACGACCATCTTCCACGTCTTCATTGGCCAAACCAGTCTTGCAAGAAGGACACCAGTTTATAGGTTCGAAAGATTCATAGGCTAAACCCTTTTTGAACATCTGCAAAAAGATCCATTGCGTCCAT
>CAIQCA010000014.1 GCA_903870235.1 uncultured bacterium | reverse complement strand
CCCCACCAGTATCAGTGGTGTGCTCTACCAACTGAGCTATGCGCGCAACTATTACATTATCAACTAACTAACCCCTCTACGCGAACAGTGTCTTCGACCTACCAAAACAGCTATGCGCGCATCTCCATATCGAGTTGACCCTGATACGGCCGTTTTGGTAAACGTAAAAGGATACTATCAAAAATTCGCGATAATTGCTAGCCTTATTTAACAGCCATTATTATGACCAAAACCGCCACTATATATAAACAAATTGGGGAAACCCCGCTTGAAACGCTAGAAAAGTTTCGCCAGAAGATGATAGTGGAAGATCCAGACAATAAAGAAGTCTGGAAAAACACTCCAATGACTTATGCCGGACGACTTGATCCGATGGCCGAAGGTCTACTTTTAATCTTGATCGGTGATGAATGCAAAAACAAAGAAAAATACCTTGGTCTGGACAAAGAATATGAAGTAGAAATAGTTTTTGGAATAAGTACCGACACTTATGACTCTCTTGGGTTGGCCACAGCAACAAAAAAACCGACAGCTTTAAAAGAATTAATACTGCCTGATCTTACCAGATACGTTGGTAGATTCACCCAGGCTTATCCCCCATTCTCGTCAAAGACTATCGGTGGCAAACAATTACACGAACTAAGTCAAGAAAGTAATTTACCCGATCGGATGCCTACCAAAGAAGTCGAAATATATTCGATTGAATATATCGATTCAAAATATTTTAGTCAGAGTCAAAAAGTAATGGGCCAAATCAAATATACTGAACTGATTTCTCGAATCCAAAATATGATTAACCTTGTACACGGAGACTTTCGACAAAAAGATATACTAAAGGGATGGGCTCAAATGCCCAACTTAGATGAACTTCCCACGATCAGGATACGTGTTAATTGTTCTAGTGGCACTTATATGCGATCCCTAGCACACAAGATCGGACAAGACTTGGGAGTTGGAGCATTTGCGGTATCAATAAGAAGGACAAGAATTGGCTAAAACAGATTAAATATATTTACCAAAGAAAAAGCCCATCGAACGGATGAACTTTCTCCGCCCGATGGGCTACCAAACTATGCCGCAACGACAACTGGTTGTCGTTTGTCCTTCAAGGCCAAGTAGGCAACGTACCCATTGTACAAGATGCCGCCCCCGGACAATAACGAGCCACCAATCGTCCATGGCCATGTCGCGATAAGCGTCATACCACAGGCAATAGCGACATTTGCAAACAACCAGAAGGCTTGGCGATCAGGCGCTTTGATGAAGGACAGAACCAGTGGCATGCCAGCAGCGGTCATCGCGACCACCCCGGCGATCACTCCGGCTTCTGGACTCAATGTCAACCAGAGACCCATCGAGATGGCTGCACCGATCGCGGACCAAGTCTCGAGACTTGTCCATACCCACTTTCCTTTCCAGATATGGACAATGAACACCGATGAGGCTCCCGCAACATAACTAAGAGCCAAAGCGTACGGTTTATGGGCTGCAATGGTACTACCAAGGACAACACTGTCCATGATGGCCCACATCAACCAACTGGCCATGCTGGTCGGTTTTGCTTTGCCGCGACAAATATCAATCGCGAACCAAAGCATACTACCAAATGACAACAAACCACCACCGTAGATAAGAAGCTCTTTCATAAGCCTCCTCTTTTTTTGTTAGCTAACGAATAGCCAACAGGTTATTTTCGAATTAAATCAATATACTACTGTACATAGTATATCACTAATATACACCACTGTCAATGGTGGGCACGGGGAGATTCGAACTCCCAATTCTTGCGAAATACGCTTCTGAGGCGTACGCGTATACCAATTCCGCCACGTGCCCTTATCAAACTATTCTAACTAACATGCTAGGTAT
>CAIQCA010000013.1 GCA_903870235.1 uncultured bacterium | reverse complement strand
TTTGAAAAAGATTACCCAGAAGCCGTGGTTGTAACCTTGGAAAAAAATTATCGCTCAACAAAAACTATTCTGGCGGCAGCAAATTCAGTCATAGAGAAAAACCGCATGCGTCGTGAGAAGAATCTTTTCACAGATAATGACCATGGTGAGAAAATTTCACTTATTGTTTCCTATAGTGAGACCGACGAGGCGCGTGCCATTGCTGATAAAGCACGTGAACTTATCTCTGCTGGAACATCTCCACGCGAAATTGCTGTTTTATATCGCACAAACTTCCAATCACGTGTTTTGGAAGAATCATTTATCAAAAAACAAATCCCATACCAACTACTAGGAGTAAAATTCTTTGAAAGAAAAGAGGTGAAAGATGTTATTTCATATATTCGCGCGGCATTGAATAGAGATAGTTGGGGCGACATCGCTAGAATCATAAACATGCCGCCACGAGGAATAGGGAAGGTGACTCTAACAAAGATTATGAGTGAAATGGGGGCGGGGAACAGCCTGCCAGGAACTTCAACCCTTGCGCCGGCACTGCGCGCAAAAATCACTAACTTCTGGAAACTTCTCGATGATATCCGTCAAGAAATAGTCGAAAAAAGCCCATCTGAAGCCGTAAAATTCGTAATACAGGAAACGGGAATTGAACGCCTGTATCGCGATGGGGTGGGGGATGATGAGGAGAGATTGCTCAACGTACGCGAACTGGTGAGCGTCGCCGCACAATATGACCAGCTAAAAACCGATGGAACAAAAGAGGTGGCAAGAAAAGAAGGGGGGCGCGGTGAACAAAGTGAAATACAAAATCTAGACGGAGAGGTCTTGGAAGAAACTCGTGGAATTGAAGCCTTTTTGGAAAATGCCGCTCTAGCAACCGACCAAGATGAGCTACAAAAGAATGAGGACGCGGTAAAACTGATGACGGTACACGCCGCCAAAGGTTTGGAATTTGAATATGTATTTATTGCTGGTCTCGAGCAAGATCTTTTCCCATTCAAACACATGAATGATGCTGAAATTGATCTGGCTGGTGAAGAAGAGGAGCGCAGGTTGTTCTATGTAGCCATCACTCGTGCAAAAAAGAAACTCTTTTTAAGTAATGCCATCATCCGCACGGTATATGGTGCACAAAGAGTCTGCGCACCATCGGAATTTATTGCTGATATCGAAAAAGAACTCATAGAAGAGACTGTTCCCGAGAAACCAAGTGGTGCCAAAGCAATATTTATAGATTTTTAGGAATTCATGTATAGTAATAGGGGTCTGTAAAATGTCTGTCTCATCACATTTCTAGACCCCATCCACAAATTATGAATCCCGAAAAAACCTTAAAACCTAAAAAATCCCTCGGCCAGCACTTTTTGCATTCACCATCGGCCTTGAAGAAGATAGTAGATGCGGCCCATATCGCTCCTGGTGAAACCGTGCTTGAAATAGGCCCCGGTACAGGAGTTTTGACTAAAGCGCTTTTAGAAACTGGAGCAAAAGTCGTGGCTATCGAGAAAGACAATCGTGCATTTGATGTGCTTTCAAATAAATTTGCACCAGAAATTGTAAACGAGAAACTCGAACTCGTCATCGGCGACGTGTTAGAGGAAAATTTTTCATCTACCAGTAATTTGTCAACGAAACTAAGAGAAGGGAAGTATGCCCTCGTTGCGAATATTCCTTATTACATAACTGGCGCAATCTTGGAAAAATTCCTTGAGTATTCACCTCGACCAAACCGCATGGTCTTGCTCGTACAAAAAGAGGTAGCTGAACGTATCGTTGCTCGTGACAAAAAAGAAAGTATCCTTTCCATATCAGTAAAAGCTTTTGGTACACCTCGCGTGATAGCTATAGTTCCTAGGGGTGCGTTCGTGCCAGCACCAAATGTTGATTCGGCAATATTGGAAATAAATGATATTTCCGGTAAAAACTTCACGGCCATAACAAAGAAAAACCAAAATAACGTTGAAATAGCTAGGTTTTTTGAGATTGTCAAAGTCGGGTTTGCACACAAAAGAAAGTTTGTAAAAAGAAACCTTGAGAGTGTTTTGGATCAAAAAACCTTAGAACAAATCTGGACTGAACAAAATATTCCCGAAAAAATCAGAGCAGAGGATATGAGTCTGGAACAGTTTATATACTTGAGCCGTGGAATAAAATAATGGCGCCATAACCATAAATTACGGTTGGGTAATAATTTATAATGCATGGCATCGTAGGTGCCATGGTAGCCATTCCCAGTAATTGTTGTCCGACGTGTGGTATAACATGCATTGAAAAAGGCAAATTTCCGGCTACCCAGAAAAAATCTCCCGGGGTCGGCGTAGCTATCGTAACCAAGATTCCACCATTTAAACAATATCTTTGAAAAACAATCGTACCTCCGAAGTTTCTCTGGGCCTGCGCACTTGGAACTGCCCAAAAAGAAAATATCAAGACGATAGTAATAGCACTGAAAATAATTTTCTTAGCTTTTTGCATATACTCTTATAATACCATAATCACAAACTTGGAGCTGTCCACATAATTCTGCGAAAAAAACCTTGGTCTTTGCTATAATTGTGGCTATATGGCGTTTTCTACCCCACGCAAGCAGACCATTCTTACCGCATCAGTATGCATTGTTGGAATTATTATAGTTTTACTATATGTTTATGGGCCGTGGGGAAATAATTCAGATAAAAAAGAGGGTCTAGCAGTCACAAATTTACCACAAATACCAAATGATCAGCCGTTGGCCACAAGTACCAACTGGCAAAAAGATTTTTATACTGTTTCTTCCTCAACAAACAGTGCCTATGGAGTTGATGACCCCAACGCAACCACCACGACCGAAATACTCACAAACACCGATATTATGGGTAGAGAGTTTCTGATCGCATACTCCGAATTACAAAAGGCGGGCAAGACCAACGATGCCGCTACAGTCAATTTTGTAGCAAATCAAGTTATAGACAACGCCGTGGCCAGAATAGTTCCGCCACCAGAATACGTTATTTCTGATTTAAATATCGATCCTAACTCAGATACCATTGCACTAGAAAAATACGCTTCCACACTCGATAATATCCTTAGTACAAAACTCCCCAAAGACAATGAGGTATCAATCGTATTGGATGCAATGGATACTGGGGATTTAACCTTATTGAAAAAAATTGACCCTATCGTGGCGGGATACAAAGAAACCTTGGCCGCAGTAATAACCATGTCTGTTCCAGAAGCTATTTCGTCATATCATCTAAAGCTACTAAACGGCCTAAGTTTGCAAACCTTCAATTCGAGGGCTCTAAGAGACCTAGAACTAGATCCCGTGGGTGGCCTAGCGGCAATAAATGAGGAGACAAACTCTATGGAACAAATAACTAGTGCTTTAGAACAGATAAACAGTGAGTTATCCTCAAGGGGCATCATTCCACAGCAATAACTTTATTAAAATACCTGCTATAATTAACACTAAACAATAAAGACCTCCTATCTATGTTGAAAAAATACACAAAACTTAAGAAATTAATCGCCGGATTCTTTCTTTTTTTGGTTTTTTCAACTGTATTTGTGTCGACATCTAGAAACGCCTACGCGATACCAGGAAAAGATGTCGGGGTAGATACCATGACCAACTTCCACAACATCATGCAGCAGCTAAAGAGTTTTACTTTGGACAAAATAGCTACCATGATAGCGAAGCAAATCCTCCACCAACTAATCATGAGTGTGGTGAATTGGATAAACAGCGGTTTTAGTGGCAGTCCCGCGTTTCTTACAAACCCTAAAGGGTTCTTCCTGAATGCTGCCGACCAGATAGCAGCTGAATTCATCTCGACGGGTCCACTCAACGTGTTGTGTTCGCCTTTTGCATTGAATATCAAACTCAACCTTGCTAGTGGACAAGTGAATAACGATGACTACCAAAACAAATATAAATGTTCAGTAACCAAAATCATACAGAACGTTAATAGAGGTTTTTCTGTCAGCGCGAACGTGGGCACAACACCAAACGGAACTACGATAAATGATATCCTAACGGGAAACATCCTCAGCCATTCAGATCAATTGAGTGTAAATGGAAACAGTGTTCAAGGATTGATAAATGCAGCAGCAAGTTCAACAGATGGGGCCAAGGACAAAACTGATGCCTTCTTGGGTGGTGACTTCAACGCCGGTGGTTTCCCAGCCTTTGTGGCAATGTTTTCTGAAAGTCAAAACACCCCAACAGGAGCCTATCTTATGGCGCAAAGTGATCTTGCTTTGTTACAGGCCCAGAAAAAAAATTCTATTAGCAACGACTTGGATAGAAGCGGTGGATTTATGTCATGGCAAAACTGTAAGACGATACCAACTGGTTCAAATAATGTTCCTAACAAAAACAGCAAAATAGTCTACAAACCAAACAAAACAGGTGGTATGGATACTCAAGAATGTACTACAGAAACCCCGGGATCAGTTATAAGTAGCTCCATAAACAAAAGCTTGGGTGTTGGACAAGACGAGCTGGTGGCGGCCAATGATATTAACGCTGTTGTAAATGCCCTTATTTCAGCACTTATGTCTAAGGCTCTAGGTGGTGGCTTACTCGCCACAAGTAAGGGAGGTAATAATTCTTATATAAATAGAGCAGCCGCAAGTTCCAAAGTTAAGACACCAAGCTCAAAAGAAATAAATGATGCTGTCGTTCAACTACGAACTAACATTGCTGATGAAAACCAAGCTATTGTGGATGTAAACAATACAAAAACAGATTACCTGCAACTACAGGTGTGCTTCCAGGGTATTATAGATAATGCTTCTTCAACAGTTGGTCAACAAAATACTGCACACACTGCAATTAATACAATACAAAGGACTATAGATACGAACATCACAAATGTAACAGACAAGCTACAAACACAAAAAACCAAAGCTGACCAAGCATGGGCGACCTTCATGACCTTCAGTGCCGACTCCTCACAACAAGTTGGGACAGCCGCAGACTCAGCCGATTCTTCAGTTTCTAGTTCAACTGATATCTACGTACTTACTCCAATGGATGCAACTTCCACCCAACAGCTGATAGATGCTGGTGACACTTATGTTTCAAGTGTAAATGATGCTGTGAAGATAGCTATGAGTAACACCGTAGATGCTGATATTAAACTGGCCTCTACAACAGTTGGATTAGCCCAGCCAAAGATAGACCACTACCAAGAGCAATGTAACCTTCTTAGAGCCCAGTTGAATATGCCTTTGAACACGCCTTAGTCATAACAAATGAAAAAGAAATCTATATACATAGGATTAGCAGTTGTGGCCATAGCGGTGGCGGTTATCTTGCCGACACATGTAGCAAATGGTTTTCTTGACATGGTAGCCGGCATTGGTGATGTCCTCGTTGGTGCAGTATTTTCCTTGTTCGCCTTCACTTTACAAATATTATTCCAGCTTGCCGGGTGGTTATTGGTGTTGTGTGCGGCATTGTTAAATATTTCTATCGACCTGACAATGCGCATAAAAGAGTTCGTCAACAGTACACAGGGAATATATATTGTCTGGGAAAGCATCCGAGATATCTCTAGTTTGTTTATAATTTTCCTTCTTTTGTATACGTCCTTCAGGATGATCCTCGGACTAGATGAAAAAATTGGAACTCTTATAAAAAACATAGTTATTGCCGGAATCCTAATCAACTTTAGTTTTTTCCTTACAGGCATACTTATAGACGCATCAAATGTAGTTTCTCTGGCTCTGTATAGTGCCATATCTCCAACCCCGGTTCCGTGCCAAGTGGGAAGCGCCAATTATTTAGCCTGTTCTTCTACTTCCATAACCGATCCAACCAAATACGTTGGGGGGTTGTCGGCAATAATTATTAATTCGCTGAAAGTCACCAGCATCGCAAGCCCTAAACTTACAACCCAGCCTGACAAAGACCAGAAATCCATCACTACTGACCAAATGCGTATAATCTTTGTGAATACTGTTGGAATAATTATTATTGTGATGACTTGTCTAAGTTTACTGATAGCGGCAGGTGCATTTATAGTTAGACTCATAACACTTATCTTCATACTGGCATTTTCTCCTATATGGTTTGCATCTTGGATATTTCCTCAACTAAAGTCTCAATCAGACAAATTTACAAAGCTTCTAACGGCTCAACTTGTTTTTATGCCTGCCTACTTGCTGCTTATGTATGCCGCACTTCGAATGATGCAAGGACTAACGACTTTGACAAGTTCGCCTAGCAGTAGCACATCCACCACGGCTGGTCTTATATCTATGTGCGTCAACTATGCGTTCGTGATTATCATGTTAAACATTCCTCTTGTCGCCGCAGCAACACTTGGTGGTGTTTCTCAAAAACTTGTGGACAAGGTTGGGGCTAAGGCGGTCTTTAGTAAGGCTGGACAATTTGTTGGTAGAAACACTGTGGGTAGAGCCGCCAACAGAATCAACGAAAGTGATTATATGAGAAACAAGTATGCCAATAACCCAATGCTTGGCAGATATGCACAGATGGGATTGGGTAAAGTTAGTGGCGCAGGTTTTGGGGGAGGTAAAGGTGCTGGTTTCGATGCTGTAAGAAAAGGAAAGATCGAGGACAGAAAGAAGTTTGCGGAATCCTTGGGGTATGATAAGAAAGATGTTGCGAGGGGAACGGCGGCCTTTGCGGACAAAAAGAAGAAAGACATCCAAATCC
>CAIQCA010000012.1 GCA_903870235.1 uncultured bacterium | reverse complement strand
CTTTACCACAAGCAAAAAGATCCAGAGAAATACCGGCGTCTTCGCGGGCTTTGAAGTCTGGATTGACCAACCATTCGCTGTTTTTGCACATACGAACAGCAGAAGCTGGGCCATTCCAAGGGATATCTGAAGTTCCGAGTGCTAGTGAGGCGGCGATGACAGCAACTACATCTGGGTCGTCTTGATCTATAGAAATTGTCGTAAGGATGACCTGAACTTCATTGCGAGTTTGCTGATTGAAGAGAGGGCGAATGGTTCTGTCTACGATACGTCCAGAAAGGATGGCCTCAGTAGAGGGTCTTCCCTCTCGGCGAACAAATCGTGATCCGAGAATGCGACCAGTAGCATAGAAACGCTCTTCATAGTCAACTGTCAACGGAAAAAAGTCACCATCACGAAGTCCTCCCATAACTGCGGTGGCCAGAATCACCGTATTGCCGTAGCGCAACATCACAGCACCATTGGTCTGGTCTGCTAAATCATTGAATTCAGCCGTAAGGGTCTTACCGCCGACCTCAATCGAGTATTCTTTTTTAGTCATAAAACTTTGGCGACGCACCTGTATATTTAGAGGCGTGTCGTAGTCGCCCACAGATTTCAGCGTTGAATGAAAGCGGTGCCACAAGGGCGGCGCTTCAACTCTGCCTATCTATAGGCGAAATTAATTTATAAAAACACTAACTAAACTTTCAAAATGCTGGGTAGCAATGGAAACAGTGTAGCAGAAAGCCATAGCAATCTCATATTGACAATATGGCTATGGCGTGCTTTATTTAGCCAAGCAAGAGGTTCTTGCACCGTTCTGGCGGAGTTCCAGAATCGCCAGTGTAAAACCGGCGTTAGCAGTTCTTTGACGAAAGGAAAATTATGTACGTTACTGTAATGTTAAATGGCCCAGCGCGATTGTCGGTCGGTCTTGCCAAAGTATCGCCTGGTCAATTGGAATGCTTTGCTGAGTGGTTCAGGTTGGCCTTTCGAAAAGCCTGCCAGAACAACTTGCCGCTTAATGATATTTTGGTTCAGTACAGCAAAGATCCGATTTTGGATTGGGGTCCCGGCGCCTGTCACCTGTACAAGATCGATGTTCAAACCTTTATGGTTGATGCAGAATGGTTAGCCGTAGGCGAAAATAATGAAAATCGCTTTCGCGACGATCTGGCTCGTGAGTTTGGTGAGCAGTTTCAAGAAATGTTGCTGAAATTTGCTGACAAATTCCCCACGGTTATTTCGCAGGCCAATTTTCACGGCTTGACTTCAACTATGATTCTCAAAGTCCCGACACGAAAGAAGCCATAACCGGCGATATTGACTAACCTACCTCATGCACCAAGCTTTCGGGCAGTGCGTGAGGTATTTTTTATGATTTTATTTAAACTACACAGAAAACCCCATCTTTTCTTTTGGTCTCTCTTCTATTTCAGGTGTCGCGTCTTTTTTTAATAAATAACGAAGTGCCTTGAAGATGGTTGCTGTATCTTTGCCATATTTTATCTCAAGCTTCTCTAATCTTTCAGCTAAAGTCTTATTCTCCATCAGGATCTCTCGTAGTTTTGTGAAAGTGCGGATTATCTGGATATTGACTTGAACAGCGCGATCACTTTTGAGAACGCTCGAGAGCATTGCAACACCTTGCTCGGTAAAGACATAAGGATTTGAACCACCGAATACCCTTTTTGATGGTGTCACAAATTGTGACACCACAGATTCTAATTCCTGGGAGGTAAGTTGGAACATAAAATCATCTGGGAATCTGTTGCGATTTCTTTTAACAGCCTGGTTAAGTACTTTTGTTTGAACATAGTACAAACCGGCCAGATCCTTATCTAACATTACTTTCTTGTCTCTAATCACAAGTATCTTGCTAACAATCGTTTCTTCCGGCACGTTTACTATTTGGTTTTGATTTGTCATTACCTATATTGAACTATATCCGTGTTTCGCACGGTTTTATAATATTATAGGTGGGCTTACAAAAATTGTATCACAAACTTGATGTGCCAATTTGGCATATCAAGAACCGTGATTTCTTACCTCCTCCCTCCTGATCGGAGTAGATATTTGTTTGGAGCAACGTCTAGATCTGTGAAATGATCTGCGACTTCGATAAGTTTTGCGGAAGTAGATTTTCCAAATGAGACAACCTCAACCT
>CAIQCA010000011.1 GCA_903870235.1 uncultured bacterium | reverse complement strand
TATTTTTGCTTATATCCTGGAGCCCACATTTCGCACTAATTGAACGAGTTTGAGCGGTATTTTTTTATCATCCTGAGTATGAAAATATTTAATAATTTAGCCATTATTATTCAGTTACCCATGAAAATACTGATTTGCTTAGGTGAGTTCGAACTCAGTTTACTGTCAAATATGGGGTTATATGCCAAAGCCCCCCCCCCTCGCTGTTCTCAGTGGATGGCAGGGGCGGGCGGAGCATCCTTCTGCTTGGTTAAGGGCTATGGTCGTACTCCTCGAAGAGAAATTCTTGATGCGTGGTGTCCTTGAAATATTTAGAAAATAGACTGGTTATGGGGATGTGCCCGTCCAGGCGGGAACCAACCCTAATTGCACGAGTGTGATCTGGACGGGTACATCCCCACAACCAGTCCAGTTTTCACCCACACGAAACAGCGAGGGGTCTATTATCCCGAATAAAGTGGGATGAACTCGAGGATTTTAGTATACACATCTGGATCAACATCCAAAGCTCTAAGGTAAGCTAACTGAGCTTTGTTCAAAGGTTTTGCCATCAACCGTTTTCCATTACATATAATAACCGATACAGAACTGAAAGTATGCCGTAGTATGTGCGCTGTTGGCTTTTTTGTATCGTTCTTATTTAATCCTTTAAGTGATGAACCTTCCTCTGTTATTTTGCTTCTCATAGCTCTTTCCATCAAGCGTGAAAGAAGTAAGGCGAGTACCAGCACCAGACCCAGCGCCTCAATGCGGCTAGGTTTTTTTAGAAAAACATCGTTGACTATAAGTGGGTCTTTCAAAAAGCCAAAATTTTTCTCTATCCCATCTTGCTCTTTATAGGTTTTGAGTATTTCCAGAGCACTTTTTTTCTCTATAATTACATTACTCAGCAGGACAAAACATCCGGCCTTTTCTTTAAGCTTTTCTATGGCATCACTTTTCTCTGTTAATGCTATCACTAACTCATATTGAATGGCCTTTGCAATGCGCAGTTCATTCTTCTTTGGTCTTCCTTTGCCAAAAATGGGTCGCTCTTCAATGGTGATGGATGCATCATGAAATTTGCTTGACTTGAATGCTTCGACAGCAGATTGAGCATCGGCAAGGCAGAAAAATTTCTTTTGACTCAAGTCTTCGGCCTTTTTGCTCAGGGCAGATTTATCTTTTATCAATGCCTTTGCGATGCTTTTCTGTCGGCGCCGGTCATGGGCATCGGAGTGTACAATCAGCGCACGATAGTTTTTATTGTTTATGGTAACGGTACGTTCTTGTATCAGGTATTTCGCACACTCATTTTTACCCCTAACTATCTTTTGCGAAATCTGCCCTATATCTTGCCAGGAATTAACATCAGCAACAGCTTTGCCTATCAATTCGTTACAAGCGGCAAAATTGGCCGGCAGCCGAGAAATAAAAAGCATATCATCAATGATCGTCAAATTATCGCCTGTAACTAGAGCTGAGTCCGCAACATATATGAATTCATGTCTAGCTACACCATGTCTAGTCATAATCTGAGGAAGCTGTTTCAGGATATTACCGTTAATTTTTTTGTCTGATGAATTACCATCAAGGATCTCCGCGTGTAATGGAAGATTTCCCTCTACACAGAGAAGGGATATCACAAATTGTTTCAAGTCTGGTTGTTTGTCCTTACTGTGTCCAAAAGTGATATTTAACGTATCGTCTGGTTTAGGTTCATATTCACCCCAGACACTCACGGATGTCGTATCTTGATGAATTATGGAACAATCGACTTTGAATTCTTTATAAGTTTCAAGGACAATTTCAGAAAATAGTTTCCACGTGCCGTATGCGTAGACCGAATCTAATACTCGTCCGATAGCATCATCGTTGAATTTTGCCGCAGACATCGTCTCACCAAGAAGGAGTGGGACGTCCTTGTCATTAAAAAATTGCTCAACAAGGTAAAGAGGAGATCTGGTGCTGAGAATATTCATGATAAGCCCCATAACAATCTTTCCTGGGCTTACCTGCATATTGCTGCCGAGAGCATCATCAATTACTTTCACGAGACCCATACGGTTACCGTATTCTTTCACGATAGGAAGATGGGTTGCAGAGCAGACGCTGATATCGTTCAGGTCTAGCATGACGTAAAGCTCTCGCAGGTAAATGGCTTATATATGTAAAATACTTTATTTCGACAGATAATTGCTTTACAATATGCATGAAAAATGTATATAAACATAAAAAAATATAGTATTATATCTAGCGTAGCGCTGACTAAATATTTAATTGATATTATTTTTACACGATATAACAGCATCGATGAATAAATATACGTAGAACGTGTAAGCAATAAATTATATTTGTAGTGTTTTTTGCTTGATTTGTAGTTATTATATAGTAGATTAGCCATGCAGCATATCCCCCCTTGTAAAGTTTTATAGTACTTTACGTGAGAGGAAGCTGAATGTCTATCAAAAATTATTTAATTAAACTTTTACACGTATTGGCCGAAAAAAATAGATGCTCCGATCGTTCAAGAAGTGCGAAATATGGGTTTTTACCTCCAGGTCCGAAGACTTTTCTCCAGTTACTGTCACCGTCTATGGCGAGACGAAAACTTTGGAGATCCTCTGTCTTGACCTGGTGTGGAACGACATCTTGCGGTTTGTGCTGGTCAAAGACGGCAGCGAGAAGTTCATTCTGATCGGTTCGGATTTGACCATGACGCCCCAGGAAATGGTCAGTCTCTATAGCAAACGCTTCAAAATTGAGATCACTTTCAAAATGTTCAAGCACGTCATTGGCGGTTTTTGCTATCATTTCTGGACGAAAGCCTGGCAGGTTCCCAAAGACCAGTCCTTCACCTTGGAACAGGTGAAGGACATGCCTAAAAAAAACCAGTGCTTGCTTGCCGAAGCAATGAATGCAATCGAGGCCTTTGTGAATTTCGGCCTGATCGCGATCGGCACGCTGCAAATGCTGGCCATCGAACATGCAAAAGAAATCCGCATGCGCCATAGCTGGTGGATGAGGACCTACTCTTCCGAGGTGCCGTCAGAGGAAATGGTGAAGAGGGTCAT
>CAIQCA010000010.1 GCA_903870235.1 uncultured bacterium | reverse complement strand
TAGGTGAAAAAAGAAGGAAAAACAAACGCAGAACCTTGAGAAAGGAATATTGTTATGGCAGGGAATCCGTTGGCATTTTTTATTTGAATAAGTGGCGTGTAACTCCAGAAATATGTTATCGTATGACAATCGGGGTGTAGTATAGTGGTAGTATACACGCTTCGGGAGTGTGAGGCCCGAGTTCGATTCTCGGCACCCCGACAAGGTTTGCAAAATTTATTTAGTCTATTAGGGCACCCTTAGCTCAGTTGGCTAGAGCGCACCCTTCACATGGGTGAGGCCGCAGGTTCGAGCCCTGCAGGGTGCACATGAACGAAGTGAATGTGACCCTAGAACGTGCTTGAGCACATTCGTGCAGGGTGCACCAAAAAGAGATTTCTATATTTGACTCCGCAATTGTTTGGTTGTAGCATCTTTCAACAGAAGGAGACTTATTTATGCATCCGTTTGTTGCTCTGTTAATTATTGTTGGGATTTTGGTGGCAATTCCACTCTGTATGGTATTGATGCCGGTTCTGATCGCCTGTGTGACATATTTCATCGCCCTGGCCTTTGTGATCATTGGGATCGTCATGCTTGCCAGAGGTTCATTGATCGGCTTCGTTCCATTGGTCATAGCAGCAGTAGTTGTGATCAAATATAGTGCCGGGGAGTCAACTGGCGGCGGAAATAGTACAGACACCGACGTTGGCGGCGGCTAGCTCGTTTTCAGACCACTCGGTCGAAGTTTTAAAGCGCGTAATGCGGATTTATTACGCGCTTTTTTTGTTAGATTTTTTCCTTGCGTAAGCACAACACTTGCGCTACGATATTCGCTGTGGAAATTATATCTGATTTATTTTCAGGGCTATGGGAAGTGTGGAGCGAGATGTTTTCTGGTATCATGGAAATCTTGCCAAAAATACTTTTCTTTTGCCTATGGGTTGTGACGGCGGCGGTTGTTTTGCCGGCGGTCTTTATTGCAGGGAATTTGTATCCGCTCTGGGTGGAGTGGGGTGAAGATTTTTAGAACCTTTTAATGTTAAACTAAATAAATGGACCGAGCTGAACACCAAGTTGCTTTACATCCGACTATATTTGTTATTTTTGGCATAACAGGGGATTTGGCTGCTAGAAAATTGTTACCAGCCTTATTGTCGCTTTATTCAAAAAAGCTATTGCCTAAGCGTTTTTCTGTTGTCGGTTTTTCTAGGAGGCCATTCAATCGCGAAGAATTCAGAGATTTTTTGCGCTCTAGGTTGAATATTCGTTTTGGCCAATACAAAGAAGAAGATATTAAACATTTTTTGGACCACATCGTATATGTTCAGGGCTTTTTTGACCAATCAGATTCATTTAGACTATTATCTTCCAAATTGGCCGAGATAGATAAATTATGGGGTCAATGTTCAAACAAACTCTTTCACCTTTCTGTTCCACCAAATTTGTATGAGGGTATTTTGCACAAAATTCATGATTCCAAACTGGCATTACCTTGTTCCGATGAAACCGGCTGGACGCGTATTCTTATAGAAAAACCTTTTGGAAACGATACGAAGACGGCTCAATCACTAGACGCCTTGCTTGCTAAGCTTTTCAAGGAGAAGCAGATTTTCCGTATTGACCATTATTTGGCAAAGGAATCATTACAAAATATTTTGGCTTTTCGTTTTGCAAACTCAATGTATGAACCAATTTGGAATTACCGATTTATTGATCGAGTGCATATCAAACTTTTTGAAGCGGATGGTATGAACAATCGTGGCCGCTTTTACGACTCTATTGGAGCCATCAGAGACGTTGGGCAAAATCACATGTTGATGATGTTAGCCCTTATCGCCATGGAAAAGCCTGCATCCTTTTCATCAAATGATATTCGTTCTGCCCGCGCCCATGTTTTGAAAAAGTTAAAGTCAATATCGCCGAAATCGTTGGTCAAGCAGGTTGTTAGGGGTCAATACAATGGTTATATTTCAGAAGAGGGTGTCAAACCGAATTCCAAAACGGAGACATATGTAAGATTGGAAACAGAACTTTCAATATCAAGATGGAAAGGTGTGCCATTTTATCTAGAAACCGGTAAGTCAATGTCAGAGACCAAAACCGAGATCGATGTATATTTCAAAAATACTGAAGACAAGAAGAGTGAACATGATCCAGCAAAACAGAATATATTAACTTTTAGAGTACAACCGGACGAAGGTATTAAGGTCCGATTCTTTGTCAAAACCCCTGGTATAGGCCTTCACACTGAAGCCAAAACATTAAAATTCAAGTATTCAGACGTTGCCTCGTTTGCCGTTATTCCTGACGACTATGAGAGACTTATCAACGATGTTTTCGTGGGCGATCAAACGCTCTTTGCTTCTACCGACGAAATCATGGCGTCCTGGAAATTCATAACGCCGATTTTGGAAAATTGGAGTAAGTTGCCACTGAAGAAGTACAATAAAGGGGCTATAGAAGTGGAATAGTTGGCTTTCAAATATGGTTGTGTGTGGTAGAATATTAGTGATAAATATTAATACTAATCAATCACATGAATTTTGACAGGCCAGAAGAAGTTATAACAGTCGAGCAACGTTTCGCTGATCTCGGCTCAAAACTAGTCAACTTTGCACACCCGACAGATATCGAGCTAACCTTTACACCTATTACAGGACAAGCTTTACCAGTTGGAGTTGAACCTACGAGAGCCATCCTCCGTGGTTCCATTGATCTTACCTGCCAACTTTTCAGCGGTGATATCAAGGATCTCCCACCAAATTTGCAGATAGACGGTCCAGTTGCGCTCAATGCCAATATCATTAACCAATTGAATGCAAACACAGCTTTCATAGATTGGAGGCTCAATGGTCCTATCACTATTTGTGGCACAAAAGACTTGAGCACAGATGCAAAGCATGATCTAGCTCTTAAGCTCGGTACTAGCAGTGGTGTTGGCATGACAAGCGATGTGACTTTTGAGTAAAAAACTATATAAACATTCTTTCAATTAAGTTTATTTTGACCCAAATTATTCCAGAATAGCTAAGGCGTAAAATCATTTTTTAGCATCATACCCATAGACACATCTCAAAAATGTGTTATAAATATGCAGTTAGAGAAAATAGCTCATGAATCCAGAAAAACTAGATAAATATCTATATATAAAGAAAACGCCAACGTGGTGGGTGATTTTGGTTTACGCAATTAGTATAGTGGCATGGTCCATGCTCCTGTATGGCTTTATTGATGCTGTTATCTATATACCATTTTATACATATTTCGTCGGACCATTACTGGTTTTCTTTTCTTTATACTATTTTTCAAGTTATGGATTGAACCTATTTTATCGCCAATTTGATTTGAAGAAGCATTTCAAATTAATAGATGAATATTGGAGTGATAAAAAAGAGCCCTCGATAGATATATTCCTTCCGATTTGTAATGAGGATTTGGAATTAATTAAAAACACGTGGGAATATGTTTCAAAGATTGACTACAATAACTTCAAAGTATATGTGTTGGATGATTCTAAAGTTGATTGCGATAAACACAAGGAATTGGCTGAGAAATATAAATTTACATATTTTCAGCGTCCAGATAGGGGAGTTATGAAGAAGGCGGGAAATTTGAAATATGGATACGGACGCTCTTCTGGTGAGTATATAATTATTTTTGATGCAGACTTTGCGCCAAGATCTGATTTCATACACGAACTACTTCCGTATATGGCTGATCCCAAGGTTGCCATCGTTCAGAGCCCTCAGTATTTTGAAACAACAAAAGATGTACATAAACGGTCAGCTTTGGAATATGGTGCCTCGCAAACCCAGGAGCCATTTTATAGGTATATTCAGGTTGCTAGAAATCGTTTTGGTGGGGCAATATGTTGCGGATCCAATGCTATATATAGAAGGTTGGCAATCGATGCTATTGGCGGTCCGGTTCAGGTAGAGCATAGTGAGGACGCTAGAACTGGCTTCAAAGTAACAGAACATGGCTATAGTGTTTCGTATGTACCAATTATTTTGGCTACAGGGACTTGTCCAGCAGATTATCATTCGTATTTTCATCAACAACACAGATGGGGTTCTGGTACGATGACTCTATGCCTGACTGGAGAGTTTTGGAAATCAAAAGTAAAATGGAAAACGAAACTCTGTTATCTGGTTGGATTTTTGTTTTACTTGTCTCAACCATTGTCAATCCTTTTCTCGTTCCAACTTTTTTGGGGTTTATTTTTTTACAACGATTATATAACTCTAGCTGGAGGTATCTTGTTTTATCCTGCGACCATTGCTGGATTCATGGTGCTATTCTTTTTTCCCATTGCACGTTTCAGATTCGGTGCCTTCATCGCACTTATCGCGCAGACCTACGCATATAGCCACGCGGTTTTTTCTGCATTTCTACGATCAACAGTTGGTTGGATTCCAACGAATATGAAGCATTCAAAAGTTTCTCCAGCATTCAAACAGACAACCATAGCTGTGTATCTATATACTGCTACATACCTCTTTATGGTAGTTTTGGGGATTCATCTAAATAAAATTCATCTATTGGATTACAACTTTATCGTTATTCAATTCTGGATTTTCTATAATTTGTTCTTTTCAGTTGTTCTACTCTGGAATTTGCACAATACGATAAAAGACATTTACGCAAATGAAATCGGTATAGGTACGAACACTAGTAGGGAGATGCTGAAATGGCAGCTTAAAACCACTGGAATATTCGTGCTATTGCTATTATTGATGATTGTTGTTATAATGCAAATCTAAAATAGGATAGAAGTTGTTACAAGCATAATTTAAATTATATGAATAAATTCATGTCAACTATTGGTGTCGCAGTGGTATTAATTGGTGTTGTTGTTGGTCCGGCCACTATTTTTGCTCAGTATGGCGGAGGAGGGTTTTTCTTTTCACCTGTGGTAGTACCACATGGTTCCGCTGGTACCAAATTCACATCTTCAGGAGCACCAGCAACTGGTCAGGTTCTCGGTGCCTCAACATATTCATTCACAAGTACTTTCGGCCGAGGTGCATCATCTGACTCTGTTACTCAACTCCAAGAGAGACTACGTGCAGACGGTTTCTTCACATTCCCACGCTCGACTGGATTCTTTGGCCCTATAACATTTGCAGCTGTTCAGGCCTTTCAGAGAGCTCATGGCATCCCAGCCACTGGTTTCGTTGGCCCACGCACTCTAGCTGCTCTCAATGGCTAATCCCAACATTTTAATCTAAGTTTAAACCCACTTATAGACGTAAGTGGGTTTTTACGTTATAATGCATTCGACACTATAATAGAATTCACATGATTGGCTGGCTCAAAAAATACTTCATACCGCACGAAGGCAACGATCATCAGCCGCTTTTTTTGCGTGAAAAAAATACTAGACTTGTGATTATTTCAGTTTTTCTTATCGAATTACTCTTTATTTCAGTACCACATATTTCCTCTTTGAATGTTTCTGGTAATAACTATTTGGCTGAAGTCATATCATCAGTCTTGGACGATCTCACAAACCAAAATCGTCAGGCGCAAAGTTTGCCAACATTGGCTGTTAGTCCAGTATTAAACAAAGTGGCCGAGCTCAAGGTGGCGGATATGGCCAAGATTGGATATTTTGCTCATACGAGTCCAGAAGGTAAAGCGCCATGGTTTTGGTTCCATCTGGCTGGTTACAACTATGAATATGCTGGAGAAAATTTAGCTATCGATTTTACAGATTCAAAAGATGTTGACTCTGCTTGGATGAATTCACCGACACACAAAGCCAATATTTTGAAAAGCGCTTATACGGAGATTGGTACGGCTATAGCGACTGGAACTTACGAAGGTCATAGTACGGTTTTTGTGGCTCAAGTTTTTGGAAAGCCGGCAGTAGAGGCGGCTACTGTCGTAAAATCGTCTCCTAAACCTACAGTTTTTGCTCCAAATAAAGTAGTGGCTAGTTTGCCACCATCATCGGCAGCAGTAGTTCCAGTTGACACATCAGCTCCTATATCAGTGGTCGTGACGGTGGTGTCTAGCTCGACTCAGGAAAATGTTGCTTCAATCCTCAATCCAAATGTGATGGGTGCTGAGGTACAGACTTCAGACAAACCGTATACCCAAACAACATTGTTCGAGCAATACCTGACATCGCCGCGTCACCTGGTCAACATAATTTTGGCTATATTGGCCATCGTCGTTTCTATTGCTGTGCTCCTCAAAATATTTATCAGAATCGATAAGAAACATCCGGCTCTGGTAACCAACGGACTTATCGTCATTGTTTTGATTGTCGGTGTATACGCAGTGAACAGCTTCTTGGCTCAAAATAAATCATCAGTAACAACTACCTTTGTCGGCTTCCATGCTGATCAGTTTGATCAAGTAAAATAGCCGTACAAATATTGCCTCTGACCGATATTCCCAGAAATGCTTCCAACGCCGTAGTTTGTCAGTAGACCTGTAGCATACTTACTTTCAATTTCTAATTTAAATATTCTTTGTAAGTGGCCATCATTTCTGCTACACTTTGAACCATGTCATTATCTATCGGTATGGAGTGAACACACCTCGACATGAGAATGTCACCGATGGCTCAAAATATCTCCCGTTTGAATTTACGATAAAGCTTCCACCCCCTCTCCGGAATGGAATAGATTATGGCTTTAGATGTACTATAATATTGTTATAATATTAGTATAAGTTATGAGGCATATTTTTTTATCGTCAGTAAAAGGTACTTTGATACTATTAGGTCTTTCCTTTTTAATATTACCTAGTAATAATGTTTTTGCTCAAATTAGTTGTCCCGCAACAGGTGGTACAATTTCAATTGATGGAGATTACTGCGTTCATACCTTTACTAGTAGCGGAACATTTTTTCTACCAACTGGAAGTGTATCGGCTGATATTTTAGTTATTGGAGGTGGAGGTGGCGGTGGTGGAGATACTGGTGGCGGTGGCGGTGGCGGTGGTTATAGATATGTAACTTCATTTCCAATTATGGGATCTACTACAGTTACCGTTGGCGCCGGTGGTTATGGTGGACAGTATTCCTCACATTCATTACCAACAAATGGTGAAGACTCCATTTTTTCTACGATAGTTGCGGCTGGTGGAGGCGCGGGAGCTATGCAAGATGATAGCATTACTGCTGGAAGTTCTGGTGGAAGTGGTGGCGGTGGAATGTATGTTGCATTGCCTGGCGGTAGTGGAAATACTCCAGCCAAATCTCAATCACAAGGAAATAACGGGGGAAGTGGCCTCACGGACGGAGCAAGTTATTTTAATGCAGGTGGAGGCGGTGGAGCAGGATCAGTTGGGGGTAATGGCACCAGTGAAAAATCTGGTGATGGTGGTTCTGGTGTATCAAATTCAATTACAGGATCAGCTGTCACTTATGCAGGAGGTGGTGGAGGTGGGGCTGATGCATATAGAAGCAAATCTGCTGGAGCTGGCGGTACGGGCGGTGGTGGTGATGGAGGAGATGATAATGTTAATTCTGGTAGAGGTGTCGATGGAATCGCAAATACTGGCGGTGGTGCGGGTGGAGGATCAAATAAGGGTGCGGATGCTTATTGGGGAGGAAATGGTGGTTCTGGTGTTGTGATTGTTCGATATCTTTCTACGCCACAAAATTCTAAACCTGCTGCGTATTATCGCCTGAACGGAAACACTATGGATTCCTCCGGCAATGGTAATAATGGAACAAGCTACGCAGCAGGAACTACGGTGTCAGGTAAGTTGGGAGGGGCATACACTTTTAATAATACGTCTAATATTGATGCACCAATTTCAGATTCGTTGAGTATTACGGATACGATTACAGTATCAGCATGGATAAAAGCTGAAGCTTGGCGTCCAAACTGGTGGGATGGAGAAATTGCGGGTACGAACTATGTGACTGGATCAAGTAATTCAACTGGCTATGTTCTAAGGTCGGGTGATAATGGTACTCTATCTTTTACTGTTAGCGTCAATGGTGTAATTGATTGGAAGGAGGCACGCTCTGTCTCTGGGGCAATGTCTACGGGTCAGTGGTATCACGTAGTTGGTACCTATGACGGCACAAATCCACATGTATATATTGATGGCGCGGACGCAACATCAGTTAAGTGTCTAAATGCTGACTGTGATACACCTTTAACACCGACAGCTATGGCAGCGTCAAATCATGATTTCCAGATTGGTAATGATGGTTGGGGTAGGTATTTCAATGGCTCTATCGATGAGGTGTCTGTTTGGAATAGGGAATTGAGTGTGAGTGAAATTGCAAGTATGTATAACGGTGGTGATGGAAATATTCTTCAAGATGAAGTTCCAATAGGAGATCCTGATGCACCAACCAATATCCGAAGAATAAGTGGTGACCGAAATGATTTTGTACTTGGCTGGGATGCCCCGGCAAATACTGGAGGTGCAGACATAAATAGTTATATTGTTTATTACTCATCTGATGGAAACGGATGGAATGGTTTTTATACATGGAGTACAGATACTTCCTATACATTCGGTTCTGGTAATTTTCTTCCCAACACAAAATACTACTTTAGAGTAAAATCGAATAATAGAGCTGGCTTATCTAGTGTTGATTCTGAAACTTTCGAATATACTTTTGCTCCAGGTACAAGCTACACTATTTCCTCATGTGAAGATTTGCAAAATATTCAGGACGATTTATTTGGAGTCTATTCGATTGATCGAGACATAGATTGCTCGATGACAAAGGATGATGATGCAGATTTTAATCCTGATGGTCCATGGGGCGGTCCCGACACTGGGCAAGGATTTTATCCTATTGGCGATACCACGAACAGATTTGAAGGATTATTAGAAGGTAATAATCATAAAATTACAGGATTATTTATAAATAAAAATTA
>CAIQCA010000009.1 GCA_903870235.1 uncultured bacterium | reverse complement strand
GCGCGGAACTTAGGAACCTTCATGGCTGGGACCTTGATGGCCTCACCGGTGCGAGGGTTACGAGCTTCACGAGCGGCACGTTGCTTGACTGAGAAGATACCAAGACCTGCGATTGAAACCTCATCACCCTTCTTTAGGGACTCGATGATTGAGTTAATCATAGTCTCGACTGCTTGCTCGGCCTGTACCTTTGTACCACCGAGAACTCCGTGAACTGCTTCTACAATGCTTGCTTTGTTCATTTTTGTTCTATTATTTCTAATAATTTGTCTCGGTCCTTCGCCACAGGCGAGCGATCGAGCTATCAAACTGTAAGTACATTATATAGTAAGCCATATTTTAGGCAATAGGTGACGAAAGTTCGTAAACGGTGCATAAATTGTGGCTAACTTACGTGAATGACGTGCGTTTTCAAGGGGTATTATTGACAAATCAATATAATTGTGCCAGTCTAACCGATAGTTGAACAAGAAAAACGAAAAAATAGGAGAAATCGGATATGAATACAAGTCTGCAGAAGCTTCGCGGATTTACGGTGCTTGAGCTGATGATTGTTATTGCCATTATCGGCTTGTTGGCGGCATTGATTTTGCCTGCTATCGCGAATAAGAACAAGGGGCTAAGTGAGGCGCTGGCTAATGGATGGCACCCTGTCACCAACGACTCTAGCTCTGGTGTAAATCCTGCTGGTAGTCAACCTGGAGACCAAGTCATCCGGCATGATAACGTCGTCCGTATATTCATGCATGAGGCAAACCGGTATACTTTGTACTTTGGAATGCCCAACTCGCAGGAATTGAAAGTCTGGGATGTAAGTCTTACGCCACGGATTTTCGCCGATGTGAAACCAGGTGAGCCGATGTGGACCCAGATGACGATTAATCCTCACAAACTTAATCGCGACCTGGAAATTCATATTCATTCGGACTATACTCAATCCGACTTGGCCGGCGGTGAGTGGTCAAAACGAGTCGGCAAGATGACGGTTCGTGGGCAGACGGTCGAAGTTGGTCAATGATGATCATCAGTGTGAGTTGAGTTTGTTGTCAGAAAAGGCGCTCGAGCAATCGGGCGCCTTTCTTTTTACTAATAATTGAGTCGTATTCAGGTTTTTATCTCGCAAACTCAACCCTAGCGGGCGAATTCTACCGTCCTCTGTTCTCTTATGACGATAACCTTGATTTCACCTGGATATTTGAGATCCTTTTCTATCTTGAGGGCGATTTCACGAGCCAAATTTTTGGATTCTACATCGCCAAGCTCTTCAGCTTTGACGAAGACGCGGATTTCACGACCAGCCTGTAGGGCATAAGCCTTTTCTATACCTTTGAATGAAGTAGCGATAGCTTCGAGATCACCAAGACGCTTCAAATAGTTCTCAACGTTGTCGCGACGAGCACCTGGACGAGCACCAGAGATAGCGTCAGCTGTTTGAACGATACGTGACTCGATAGTTTCATAAGGATATTCCTCATGATGGGCTTGCATGGCTTTGATGACTTCTTCTGGGGCACCAAACTTCTGCAATATACGGCGGCCAATCTCAACGTGAGTACCAGTGACTTCATGGTCGAGGGCTTTACCGATATCGTGGAGAAGGGCACCAGCCTTGGCAACTTGTACATTGGCACCAAGCTCTTCAGCGATCATTCCAGCGATATTGGCCATCTGTACGGAGTGCATTAACACGTTTTGACCATAGCTGGTTCGGAAATGTAGGCGACCAAGGATGAGAAGTATTCTTGGGTCGAGACCGATAACACCACATTCGTAAGCGGCTTGCTCACCCTTTTCTTTGATAGTTTTGTTGATGTCTTGCTTAGCTTTTTCGACGACTTGCTCGATACGAGATGGCTGAATACGGCCGTCTTTTATGAGTTCTTCGAGAGCGAGACGTGCCACGTGGCGACGAACTGGGTCGAATGAAGAAATTGTAATGGCACCAGGAGTGTCATCAACCAAGACTTCAACTCCGGTGATGCGTTCGAATGATTTTATGTTGCGACCTTCCTTGCCAATGATTTTTCCCTTTACATCATCACTAGGAATTGGCATGACTGTAGACATGACATCTGAAGCGACAGAAGAGGCGAGACGTTGAATAGAAACCGCGAGGATATCACGAGCACGATTTTCTAGAAGCTCTTCACCTTGAGTGTCGAGCTTGTTCATGCGAACCATGATGTCTTCCTCATAATGTTTCTCAGCAGTTTTGATAACTTCTTCCTTGGCTTGCTCTTCTGTAAGGCGGGCAACTTTCTCAAGAGCTTGTGTACGATCTTGTTCAAGCTTGTCGGCTTGTTCACGGATGGCTTTGATCTCTGTGACACGCTGCTTAACCAACTCCACCTCTTTGTCGAGGTCGACTTGGCGTTTATCGAGGAAATCCTCTTTCTTTATGAGACGATCTTCGGTCTGACGAACCTTTTCTTCTTTCACTTTTATCTCTGCTCTGGCATCCTCTAGAACTTTGGCAGTCTTGGTTTCGGCTTCGGCGGTTATCTTCTTGGCGTCTTCTTTGGCGGTCAAGAGCATCTCCTTGATTTCGAGTTCCATTGAACCCTTTTTTCCTAAGGAAATGATCAGACGCAAGTAGTAACCGACAGCCATTCCCACGACTCCAGCGATGGAGAGGAATAGTGCGACTAGTTTTAATGACATATGCGAATGTGATTCGCTCTCTTAGAGACTATGGCGATATTGTTATTTTATGAGGCTTTGCAAGGGAATTTGGACTAAGTAATCGGTGAAAGTTCATAATGTTTTTATCACTAATGCTTTAAAAAGCGAAATCAAAAATTAAATTGGTAACAAATATATCGTATAACGTAATTGATTAAATTGCAAGATAGCCATATAATTGCTCTTTTACTATTTATATTTGTTAATAATAAATTTTATGGGATTATTTTTCAATGCGGCTATCGGGGCTGGTGCAAGAATCGGGGCAGAAAAGGCTAAAGATGAGGTTGAAAAGCAAACTAGGCCTGAAATAAAGGAAGTGCCAGTTCCTAGAGAGGAAAGCCCCGTAGATGCTGCTTTAGCTGAAAGGCAAGATGCAGATATTAAACTTAGCCATCTTTTACAGGATGTTAAAGATTTCGACGGTATGATAGCTATTTTGAAGGACAATACCGATCTTCTTGGTGCCGATTGTACGCTTGCGGCTGTCGCGGATTGGTTAAATGATCTCAAAAAAGGAGATATGGATATACGAGATGTTGATTCTGGTTTTTTCTTTAAGGATACAAGTCTACCAGAAGCTCGAAACATGTTTGTAGTTATGCCAGATGCAGTTATTAAAAAAATAAAGGAAATAGATTCTCTTGGTAAAGTTAAATCAAGTTTGGGGATGAGGTAATCTCTTGCATGTCAAATAAAAAACCCAGTCGCGTGGAGCGCGAGCTGGGGGTTAAAGGTTACGGCTACTTCTCGAGGAGAACAGGAAGGGTCAGGCGCAGGTATTGCCCGAATCCAACCCATTCATTGTGCCACCGAACCTCGGTTTCCTGCATGATATGGAATCCCCGCAGGTATTCCTTGGCGGTCGAGCGTTCCACGCCGAAGGCGAGCAAGAACTCGAACAACACCTCAAGACCGCTCTCGATGAAGCCTTTACCGCTCAAGAGCTGGAAGTCAACCCGCAGGAGGGTATCGGTAGACCATTTGAGGGACGTCACGTTCTTGGTGCGAGTCCATGGCCCCAACATAATGACCTCGTCCAACTCTTTTTTCCCAAGGAGGGTGTTCCTGTTGTTGCGAAAGTTGATTTGCATGAAGCGTTCATTCTCGAACGATACCAACCTCCAACAGTTGATCAAGACATCCCAACTCTGATGTTTCAATGTAGTGAAAGCCCATGGATCGTCGCAGATCTTACCTGTATCATCGGTCCAAACAAACTCCACGATTGTCCTAACTCGTCTCTGTAGTTTTTTACTCATTCTCGTTAACTGCCTATTGACCTTGCACTTGGGACACGTTATATGTCTTGCGTACCAGGTGGTTGTAATATTATCAACTCTTTTGAGGCAGCCTCCACTTCTGAGCTAATCACATAACTATCTACTTGTCAATGGAACTATTGCATGCTATATTTCATTTACTATCTTATTAATTGTCACAGCAGTAATTTTCCATTATTAGTTTCGTCAATCATAAAAACCAATCCACATGTCATACCTCATCCCAACAGTTATAGAAAAGAGCCCTCAAGGCGAACGCGCCTATGATATTTATTCACGTCTTCTGAAAGAGGGGGTTATTTTCCTTGGCGGTCCTATCGACGATTCAGTGGCAAACATCATCATCGCTCAACTCTTGTTTTTACAATCTGAAGACCCAAAGAAAGAAATAAGCATGTATATCAATTCACCTGGTGGTCAGGTCACGGCTGGTATGGCGATCATCGATACGATGAATCACATCAAGAATGATGTCTCCACAGTTTGTGTTGGCATGGCCGCTTCGATGGCCGCAGTGATCTTGTCTTGCGGAACAAAAGGAAAGAGATATTCACTTCCAAATTCTGAAATTATGATCCATCAACCACATGGTGGTGCGGAAGGTCAGGCTTCTGATATCGAGATTAGTGCCAAAAGAATTCTCAAGAACCGCGCGACTTTGAACAAGATGTTGGCCAAGAATACTGGTCAGACTTTGAGTAAGATTGAAAAAGATGTCGATCGTGACTTCTTCATGGATGCTGAAGAGTCCAAGAAATATGGAATTGTTGATGCGGTTTTGTCCAATAAGAAATAATTAAAACGCATTCGCGCGCAGCCGTGAATTAATCTATGAGACTTCATCGTTTTTATATCGCTGACAAGATAGATGGTGGCAAAATAGGCAGCCAGATAACGCTGACTATTGATTCGGCCGATCTAGTAAATCAAATACGCCGAGTTTTTCGTTTGAAAAACGGTGACTCGGTTATTTTGTTCGATGGATCAGGATTTGATTATGAATGTGAGGTGGCTGGTGATGAGAGTAAGATTGGCGGTGATTTGGGCGTTCATGGTCACGGAAACAAGACCCACCACAAAAATTCTATAAGCTTTCGTGTAACCT
>CAIQCA010000008.1 GCA_903870235.1 uncultured bacterium | reverse complement strand
CACCGTTTCCAGATATGATATGCCAAAATTCATCGCGATTTTGGTGGGTTTGCAAGCTGAAAGATTCTCCACTATTTACAGTGATGATTTTTACGGTACAGGGTGAATTTTCTACAAACTTAACAAAATCACCCCACGGCCGCGTTTCGTGAAATGGTTTAAAAGGCGGTTGTTGCATTGTTACTGTACAATTATAGCACACGGCTCCCTTGCGTTTTGCCTGTGGACAAGTGAATTTTATGAAATTTTGGCAATATTGAGCGTTATCTCTCCATTTTATTGCACCCCCCAACACGTACACCTGTGTCACATCTCAATTCGGGCGGTTTTTCCGCCCAAATCAAGAAGTGGCGCAGGAACATACGTGTACCCCACCACCACGACCATCAACTCCACCCCATCTCACCACACCAACCACGTATCTAATCAACGGTTAATCTCAAGCCCGACACTTCTCGTTCGCCTTCCTTTCTAGCGCTTTCCCCACCAAATTCAATATAATTGGCCCCCAAAGCAGACTTAGGTACATCAACCTTTGCGGAACCAACCTCATTAAAATGTATACTTTTACCAAGACTATCCGCCATATCCTTTGTAACCATACCTACATAACTCTCAATATTACTTCCGGCTGTCGACAATGCGGCACTAGATACGAACACAGACAATTTAGCCTCAGGAAATTCTTTTTTGAGCGCCACATACTTCTTCAAAAGTGCTTTTGTGTGTGAGAGCAGAACATCGGCAGTTTTAGCACCGTACAGTTTATCGACAACAAAACTCATTTCTTTTCCATATTCAGCAGTTTCGACCGGCAAAACATACACCAACTGATCGGCTATACTTCCCGTACTCTTCTCACCAAGACTAACCATATAAAACTTATTGGCATCGCCAAACGTAAGATTCGTATCATTATTTACTTCTTTACGAAGACAACCCAAACATTGCCTCATGTTTTCAATTACCACAGCCATATTACTAGTGACCAAGGTCGTTATTGGTGTAGCATCGCCAGTCTGGTTGAGAATACTTTCGATTTCAGAAAGTCGTGATTTCAAAACCACATTGGTTGTTGCGTGTGATCCCTTCTTTATCTTATCGAAATACTCTTTTGTTTTAGTGTAAATATTTTCGAGAACCACCATCTGCGCGTTTATGGATTCTAGATATTTTTTCAAAACGAGCCTCTGATCGGCGCCAATCTTGTTCTCATTTTTAACTATAATATTTTCGAGATACGTCAGATCCTGCGACAAAGCCATGGCTCCAGAGCTTGGTTTGAAATCTTCCCCGAAAGCATTCATGATTTCAATAATCTCCGGTGAAGGATTTAGCAATTCTTGAAGCTTATTTATATTTTCATCGATTTCTTCATCCTCAAGCTTTTTTAGCATGTTCAAAATCAGACTTGGTAACTGAACTTTGTCCTGCAACTCTTTGACCCTGGAAGGAGTCCACTCTTTTATATCATAAATTTCTTTCAGCTTTTCCTGCAACGATAATTCCTCCTCGGACATCTTCATCGATTTTCCGCTAGCCTGAGAATAGGTTTTCGCCAAAACCCCACCAATCAACTTGCCTTTTTCTTTGAGTAGCCCAACAATCTTTTTTTCAGCATCATCGGTGTATATATCTGGATCGGCTAAATCCTCCAAATTTCGCTTTGTATTACCAAGCTTGATATCTATCGTTTGAATACTACCGACGCTTTGCGAAACAGTTTCTTCTTGAAGTTTTTCTTTGAACGTCGCTGTCGTTTTTTCGTCCAAACCAAGATTCGAAAACGTACCCTCGCTCAAAAGCTTCTTCTCCTTAATTATTTCCGATAACTTTCTGACGTTGTGTTCATCAAAATACAAACTCAAATCAATATCTTGACCGGCTCTAAATTTGTCCCACTCATTATTTAAAATCAACCCAAGATAAAGACCGATAGTCAGCTCCTTGGTTTCATTACGGCCATTGATATTTGCTATAAATATGGTCATATCCCTCATGTTCCTGATGTGTTCATCTGTGATAACCTCAGGAATCTTGATAAGACCGAAACGGCGTTCGACTTTATTTTCCAGCATGCTAACCAAATTCTTCTCTTGACTAGCAAAAATCTTCGCGACATCTTGATCTTGGCTATTTTTCGGCGTCTTTGCCGCCACCAACTCTGACTTGAGGCCTTCTAGATTTTTTCTCAACTGAACCAGCTCACGAGCATTGTATTTGCCGTCTTGGTTCTGTAACACAACCAAATTTGCTTGATAAAGCGGAAGTTGTCTTCTAGCAAATTCCTTCATTGATTTACTATTCATAACCTCAAAGACGTCTAGAAAGTCCGTGTACAAACTAGGTGCTACCTCCAAGACACTACTTGAAATATTATAAAAAGCGGTTTTGTCATCATCACTCCAGCGCTCATCTTTAAATCTTTGCTCTTGTGAATTCAAACCCTCATGCACACCCTCCTTTGTTCGCTTTGAAGTTTTTGGCAGTTTGTCGAGCTTATTTACGTTATTCATGATACCAATCATGCCGTCTATATGTTTGAGGTCACCGACACCTTCCACTCTTTCACGTGCATCCATCAAAACTTTGGCACGTACTGGAAATTGAGCACCCTCAGATGACGCCAGATATTCTTGCCACATATTCTGAAGTTCAGATAAACAAAAATCTCTATTCTCTGGATGTAAATTGGAAAACATATTTGCAAGTTTCACTTTTGCCTCATTCGTCTCTGGATGAAACTGTTCACCAGACAAATACACATAATAAGATAGTAGTGTAGACCAATTCTCTCGAGTACATTTTCCTTGCGAGGTATCTATCAATTCCGCCTTGTTCTTGCCACTCATTGACCATAGAAGGGCTTCTTTGTCTTCTTCAGTAAACATCTTTCCTACGATAAATTTGTCGACAATCTTCTTCGCTTGTGCGACCGCCTCCTGATTTATAAACAAATCTCTTTCCATGAAGATTGCCCGATGATACATGTAATTGGCAACGTGAGAACCTTGTTCTTCCGTCAGATCTAAATTCATCCCCATTGAATACAATTTATTTCGAATCTCACTAGGTAAATCATAAAAGACGTCATACATTTCAACAAAATCCTTCGCAGTAGGTTTGAGGTCGATACCCAAGTGCTCTGCTAGAACGAAGGCTTTTATTCGAGTCCTTTGATTGGCATCCTCCGCTTTTGCTTTGAGAAAAACGACCATTTTTGAAGATAACAAATCCAAATCGGCCTTAGTTAACAGTTCTCCGAAGTGCGAAACAAGATCCCAGTGACTAGTAAGAATATCCAAAATCTTTTCCTGATAAGGATAAGAAAGAGTAGAATTATTGAGAACTATTCGCAAAGATTCCAACTCGCCACTATTGATAAATCTATCAAAAAATACGTCTTGTGCTTTTTCTGTAACCCAATAATTATCTTTTGGATCTTCCATCATCTTCCTCAAAGCGTCTGCTTGTATGCCAAGCGGTTCATTGCGTAGACGCTTGATCGTATTGATAACAAACATTTTTTCTGTCTCCGTGCCTTCGTCCAAAATGCGACAACTCAATTCAGCCAACTTGGATTGAATGTATAGAAAAGTAGGATTTGGTTTTCTAGATTCCTCGGCTTCGTTTGCATCTTTGGTAGTAATATCGCTATCGTTGAAATTATCCTTATTCTTAAGAACCTCTTCTATTATCTCCACCGTCTCTGGATTTATGGCTCGTAATTTATCCAAATCATCCTTCGAAAAGGACTCGAAATATTTGCACAAAGCAGAATCACGAGTACCATAATCACCAGCGTTATAAAGAAATTGTGATCTTCCACCATCTTTGCATAATCTGAAAGCAGTCAATGTCAAAATTGGGGCTATGTCTTTACTCTGTAATTCAAAAAGCTTTCTAGCATACATATATGTTTCCTCCGGTGCCCTTGCACCCTTAAGTTCCTCTCCTAGATCATTTGCTATCGAAACTTCATAAGCATTTAATTGTTTACCGCTAAACGTACTTTGAACTATCTTATTTGAGCGAAAAACATTCCATCTTTCAGTGGAAAATTTATCCAAGGCAGGCTTTGAATACTTGTCTTCTATTTTTTGCTTTTCCGACGAGATGCCGGCAACAACAGCATGAAAATTAGACCCGCCCTCATCGTTTATACTTTTCTTAGCGTCACCAAATGATTTACTAAGTTTATTTACAAACCGGTTTATTGGAACATTCTTTCCTACAGCTTCAAATGTTTTCTCCCAATCATCATATCTTCTTGTAATCATCAACCTTCTCTCAAGAAATTCCTTCAACTTATATGGGAAGAAATCAACTATACTTCTCAAGTCTGCTTTTTCTTTTACCACATCATCCGAATCACGATAGGACCGATTGAATGAAAAATCTGTACCATAATACTTAAATAATATCTTTAAGGCCTTCTCGCGGACAGCCTCAGTTCCCCAATCATGATCCACATCCTTTTTACGAGTCATTGCAATCTCTTCTTCCAACTTTTGCCTCAAAACTTTATCGTTATATTCTCGAGATAATTCTTCTCCTAGTTCAGGACTAAAATCTTCCCCATAAGTCTGCATTTCAGAATTTGATTTTTCAATCAATGTTTTGGCCTGGCTTGCAACCAAAGTTACTACGTCGTCACCAATATTTCTTATATGACTATTGACCTTGTCTTTATTACTATAAAAATACTTATTGGATTGTTCAGATACACTGGAACTCACGACCATCTCCAACTTTTGATGTTCCTTCCATAACTGGTCTGCGTCACCTTTTTTCAGAAACCGCCCAAGTCTAAACATAGACTTGTCTATTTTATCCCTTTCAGCTAACAACTCTTGTTGTCTTTGAGTAACTTCCTGACGAGAAGAAAACCCAGCTTCTCTTATTTTTGCAGCGCGATATTTTTCTAACGCCAAATTATGTTGGTTTGCACAATCTTCTAATTCAGCTTCAATGCGAACAAATGTCACATGAGCTTCTCTGGCTTTTTTCAACTCATTGGCAAATACGGAAATATCAGTTTCTGTCCCAGACCCGATTTTATCGCTTGCATTCTTAATAATTTTTTCAAACTCTTTCCTTTCGGAATTTAACGAGGCGGTCTTTGTCTCTAATTCCATGAAAAGCTTTTCGATATCCGCGGTCTTTTCCGGTATTACAGGAGAGTCAATTATCGGCACTTCCACACGAGAACATAATTTTCCGAGTTCTATCATGGTCGCACTAACTTTGTCCGCAAATTCATCTAACGATAAATTTATCTGTTCAAGTTCTTCTTTCTTCTGATCTTTTTTTGCATCTTCCAAAGACTCAACCGGAGATAATCCCTCTCTTTTAGGGAGTTTATCGCCTACTTCTAGTTCTTCGATAGTCTGAGTGGCCATGGAAATTATATGTAAAAACTTGCTCATATTGTAACATTTTGGCCACAAAAAAGGCCCCCACGCAGGTGTGGGAGGCCAGTACGAAAACTGCGATTACCGGTGCTTCAGACAGAACGTCACAAGATGCGGATTCTTGCTGATTT
>CAIQCA010000007.1 GCA_903870235.1 uncultured bacterium | reverse complement strand
GAAACAGGTGTGACCATAGATGACTTGGCTATCATGATTGCCAATGGTTTTCGTGGTGTAGATAAAAGGTTTGAAGCTGTTGATAAAAGGTTTGAAGATATTGAAGAAAGATTTTGCGGCGTCGACGGAAGATTCGATGGTTTAGAGAAACGACTCACTTCACTAGAAAGTAAAGTTGACCAGATGGACATGAGACTTACCTCACGTATGGACAACATGGTATTAAATTATGTAAATCAGACAGAATATTCTCACTTAGAAAAACGCGTCAAAAAACTTGAACTTGCGAAGGCTTAAATCACAGGGTCTTTCATAAAAAATTACCCACAATTACAATTTGCCAACTAAGCTATTTTGTATTACTATAATAATGTAATTACTGTGCGCCAAAAACGTCAAAATAGCAGTATTAATCGCGTATAAACAAACCCATGCCACCACTAAACAAACTAACCACAAAAGCCCGAGAAGCCTTGCGCAGAGCGCATGAAATGGCTATTGAACGTGGCCAAAACCACGTAAATCCGGTCCATTTGCTCATAGCCCTACTTCTTCAGGAAGAGAGCATGGTGGCCTCTATTTTGGATAAGCTCGAAGTAGATACACCCATGTTGACGGACGTTACCTTGGAGCATATAGAAGCCCCAGAAGGCCCAAATGTTCTTTCACCTTCGTATCAGATATATCTGACTCCGGATTTGGCACAAGTTCTCGACAACTCTGTTGCGGTTGCTACCAAACTCAAAGATGAATTTATTTCCACTGAACATTTGTTCTTGTCCCTTTTTGATATACCTTGCACAGCACGTGACATTCTCGGTCGTTTCAAGATCGATAGAGAACAAGTCTTGCGTGTGATTGAAGAATTGAAAAAGAATCCACCGTCAAAAGACAATCAACCAAAGAAGTTTCGTACGCTCTACAAATATGCTCGTAGTTTGACCAAACTGGCCCATGAAAACAAACTCGATCCAGTTATTGGTCGTGATGATGAGATCATGCGCATCATTCAGATACTTTCTCGTCGCACTAAGAACAATCCTATCCTGATCGGAGAAGCCGGTGTCGGTAAGACGGCGATCGTCGAAGGTTTGGCACTTCGTATGGCTCAAGGAGATGTTCCGGAGTCACTCAAAGACAAAGAACTTGTTTCTCTCGACCTTGGTTCACTTATCGCTGGTACGAAGTATCGCGGTGAATTTGAAGAGCGCCTCAAAAATATTTTGAAAGAAGTAGAAAAGTCCGATGGTAAGATTATCCTTTTCGTGGATGAGATTCACACCATCGTCGGTGCTGGTGCTTCAGAAGGTTCTATGGATGCTTCAAATATGTTGAAGCCAGCTTTGTCGCGCGGAGAACTTCGTGCTATCGGTGCGACGACCATTAAAGAATATCAAAAGTATATTGAGAAAGATCCTGCTTTGACTCGTCGCTTCCAGCCGGTTCAAGTCGTTGAGCCAAGCCAAGAAGATGCGGTTGCTATCTTGCGTGGTTTGAAAGAAAAGTACGAGCTCTACCATGGTGTTCATATCACCGATGATGCTATCGTGGCGGCTGTAAACCTTGCTAGCCGTTATATCACTGATAGATTTTTGCCAGATAAAGCGGTGGATCTTATTGATGAGGCGGCTTCATCTTTGAAAATTTCTTTGGAAAATATGCCACCGGTTTTGGAGGAGACTCATCGAAAAGTTTTACGTTTGGAGAT
>CAIQCA010000006.1 GCA_903870235.1 uncultured bacterium | reverse complement strand
TGCCTATCGACCAGTATCGAGACTTAAAGAAAAGGATTAAGGATGAGAATCGTGAGTTCTACGAGGTTCATCCCCACTTGCTTACTAGGAAGATCCGTGAGAAAGATGGTCTGGGCTCGCGAATCCGTGAGCATGGTTGGCCATGTATTTATCTCGTTCGGTGAAATTGCTGGCGAAAGCGTGAGTAGTGATAAGCCGCCCTTGTTTGTGTGCCTTTGTAGGTGCACGCGGGGCGGTTTTTTGTTTGATCATTTGCTATAATTGCAATCAACCTAACTCACATGGAAATTAAATCCTCTTTGATCAATCGCTCCGGCCAGAAACTCAATGTTGTTTACTATGACATCGACAGTGCAGCTGACATCTCCGACAAAAAAGTCCGCGTAGTTCATGGCCTTTGTTTTTGTGGTGATAAATTGGTGATCGTAAAAAATGGCGAAAAGGGGTACTGGACTCCACCTGGCGGAGCAGTTGAGCCCGGGGAGACTGCAGAACAGGCGACTATAAGGGAAATCAAGGAGGAATCAAATATGAGAGTGATCAAGCATAGGTTTATCGGTTGTCAGGATATCTATGAGCCAACACATATCAGTACGCAAACACGTTCAGTTTGTATAGTTGAGCCGTATGGTCCGTTTGTCTCAGATCCAGATGGTGACATTACCGAAATTAAGCTGATCGATCCTGCCGATTTGGATGAATATCTCAATTGGGGCGAGGTTGGCGAACATATTTTGAATAGGGCATTGGCAATAAGAAAAGAGCTTCAAAATAAGAAACAATAGTCGAAAATAGACAAAAAAGGAATAAAATGGCCAAAAGCCCTCAAAAGGGTGAGATTTGTGTTATAATTAATTCTCAAACTACAATGCCTTTATATTCCATTAGCCCACTTTTGCTCCAGAAAATTATCTGGATTCCTACCCGGCTTTCTCTAAAGTTTTTCGGTCATCTCAAGATAACTGGATTAGAGAATTTGAAAGATGTAAAGACCAATGTCATTTTTGCCTGTAATCACACCAGTGAACTAGATCCTTTCTTTGTTCCTGCGTCACTTGGTTTTTTCTCACGATTTTCACCAACTTATTATACTTCAAGAGAAAAGGCTTTCTATGTAAATTCAGGCTGGCGCCAAATTTTCTATGGTGGGCTTTTCTTCAAGATTTGGGGATCTTACCCAGTATTTCCTGGACTTCAGGATTATGAAAAAGGTTTAGCCAATCATATTCGTATTACCAATGATGGGGGAAATGTATGTATATACCCGGAAGGTGGAGTTACCAAAGATGGATTGATCCAGCCGGCCAAAGGTGGTGTGGCGTTTTTGTCTGAGAGAACCGGTAGACCGGTAGTGCCAGTGACGATCAATGGTCTTTACAAAATACGTGCTAAAGATATTTTCCTTCGTAGAAGACATTTCTCGGTTCATTTCGGAAAACCTATATATGCCAAAGATTTATTGAGTGCTGGAAATGATTATAAGTCAGCAGCCAATATCGTTATGAAAAGAGTAGGGGAGAAGTTTGTGGCGCCAACTATTTAGCCGTGTCTTTTTCATAAAAATATTAGGTCACCATACTAAACAAAACCCCCTCAGGATAGAGGGGGGGGGAAGACTACAGATTGCTTTTTGCGATCGAGAACGTATTTTGTACTTCCGTGATCACAGCGGCACTGGACTTGGTGGGTAGCTCAGCGGTGGTGTAATGTTCACCATTGAAACCAGACACCAAAGCGCTGACACATTCGAAGACTTTCCTGTGATAACCACCTTCGAGTACGGCGAACGTTTGTTTGCCTCTTTGCCGCAGCTGTTCGCCTAGCCAGTTATATGCACCAGTCGTGAACTGAAGGTCAAGCAACCGATCTTCGATATAACCATCAAACCCTGCTGAGAGGGCGATGATGTCTGGGTTGAACCTTTCCATGTGCGTGAGGATAAATCCACACGCCATTTTGAAGACGTCATTACCAGATCCGGCCGGTAAGGGCAGATCGATCACGTTTTGTCTGTCCGGTCCCATGTAGGACTCAGTTACCAAACCGGTGTTTGGCCACTGTTGGTCTTGGTGTAAAGAACAGAACAGCACATTACCATCATTACGGAAAATCTCTTGAGTTCCATTTCCGTGATGACCGTCAATATCGATGATACAGACGCGACGAGTTTTACCTGCGATCGCTTTCGCGGCAATTGCCACATTGTTGAAGAAGCAGAAGCCGCTGGCCATGTTTTCAGAAGCATGGTGGCCCGGAGGTCTCGACACAGCGAAATCTCCACCTTCGGCCGCCATGACGGCCAACGTCGTAGATGCGAGCATAGCATTCCAGCTTGATTCTGTAAGATCAACCTCTGCCAGCTCGACTTCGTGAGTGCAGGCGGTCTTCAAGAAGTTCATATATTCGACCGTGTGAACAGCCAGAATATCTGTTTGAGTCTTGCCGAGCCTCGCCAACACGTCGGCCTCCGAAACCGTTTCCGTGAATTTATCGACTCGGTAGGCACCTTCTGTACTTGATGCGGTATTGTGTTTTGTCGTTAAGTTTGAATGTAGAATTTTCATCCGAACTCCTTTCTTCAAACATCATTACTAACATTGTATACAAAGTCAAGGTTTGCGACTTGACCAGACATTGTTATTGATGGATAATCATTGACAATCAACTATGGAAGTAAAAATAAATTCAACTAGGAAGTTCCAGCGCACAATCGAGAATTTTGTGTGTGGAAACTGCGGCCAAGAAGTAGTTGGTAATGGTTATACCAACCATTGTCCAAAATGTCTGTGGAGTAAACACGTGGATAACAATCCAGGTGATCGTGCTTCCAGATGTGGTGCGCTCATGGAGCCTGTCTCGATCGAGAAGAATGGTTCAGAGTTCGTTATCGTTCACAAATGTGTAAAGTGTAAGCACGAGAAACGCAACAAAGTTGCATCAGAGGATAATTTTGATGAGGTCATCAGGATTTCTACAGGACGGACAAAAAGCACCAGACAATAAGGAGTATTTAAATATGGTTTAGATGTTAATTTCTAGGCCCATTTTTCACTAAATCCGTCAGTTCTATCAGTTTATCATTAGCATTTTCTATATATTTCAGTGAGGTCTTTTGTTTATCATCTAACTTACTTTCCTCTAGGTTTTCTGAAGCCAATTTAATGTGTGTGAGCGGTGTGCGCAACTCATGCATCGTTTTGTTTATAAATTCATATTTCAATGTGTCTCCTTCGCCAATTTTCCTCCAAACCGCAATACCGACAGCCACTGCGAACATCGATGAGATGACAGGCACAACCCAAATCGGTATGTTAGGAATGATTTCTTCAACCCATTTATTCAAAAAGTTCATGAATATAAGTATGGCGGCACAAATGGCTACCAATATTCCGTAGTAAAAAGCTCTTTTGGCCACAATTTTTATGTCCAATAAGTCATGATTTAAAACCGCATAAGTGAATGGAACACAGAAAAGAATAGGGAAGAATATGCCATACATTGGGTCGACGGGGATGTTGTAAGCCAATGGGGTTGAAGCAGAACCAAATAACCAACCAAGAGAAATTGCTAATGCAAGCCATTTGATTCTCTTCTTTTCTTTTGTGTCTGATTCTTTAATATATGAATGAATTAATTCGTATATAAATATTAATGGAATTAGCAGACTAAATACTATACGCTCTATCCAATGAAGTGATCCTGGTACATAATAATTCGGAAAGTACATTTTTGGGATAGATATTTTCATGAAAGTGTATGGAAATATTAGATAAAATATAGCTAAAGAAATTCCTGCTATATAAATCGTATAGATAAACCATTTTCTTTCTCTGAATTTTCTAAGAGCTATAAT
>CAIQCA010000005.1 GCA_903870235.1 uncultured bacterium | reverse complement strand
TTTTTATGTCCATGAAAGACCTTCACCAGCCTTTCATATAGAGGGTGGAAAAGAACCGCAAGGGCGGCGGCAAGAACAATAATCCCTATAAATGGTTTAAAGACCAGAAACAATACGATAAATAAACCAACAAAGAGTGCAGAAAATATTATAAGTTCTATTTTTTTACTTTCCATACGATCATTGTAACATTATTTTATGATACTTTTCTCGTGTTTCTTTGGGTGTTTTTTAAGTAAATAAGAAAACACTGGCAACGCCGAAAGACGTTCTATTATGTCATTTATCCGCTCCCCCACTTCACTGGAGGCTGATTTAAGATTATGAGAAAGACCTTCTAATTCTTGAACCATTTTCAGAAAATAGAACAAGATTGCAGCACAAAAAGCACCAAGTGTGATCACCACAATCGATATAGTCAAATAATATACTATCTCAGAAAAAATAAGTGTTGTTTCCATAACAACAAAGCCGGTGAAAGGCCGAAGATATTACAGATAATTAGTATCCGATATTCAAATCTCCTGCCTTTTTTATTGCCACCTGTGCAGCTTGTTGAAATACACTATCAAAATTGTTATCCCGCAACGATTTGAGAGCAGCTTCGGTTACTCCACTGGCCCTCCCCCCGAATTTCAGACACAAACCTTGTATAATTAACAGCACTAATATACAAGCATATGACAAAACATCGCATAGCTCCTGAAGTAAGGGAGCAAATCATTAATCGCATTAAGAACGATGGTGTCACCGTCGTTCAAGCAGCAGAGGAGCATGGAGTCTCTGAAGGCACCATATATGGCTGGATAGCTAAGAAGGTGGATGGTGTAAGTTATTCAGAAATAATCAAGCTGAAACGTGAGAATGCCCAACTACTTCAACTAGTTGGAGAGATCACTTTGAAGCTGTCTGAAACCCAAAAAAAGAAGTGAGAATCGATGGTACGACACCTAAGACTCTTCGGGCCAGAGAGCTTGGTGTATCTAGAAGTACTCTCTACTACAAACTCAAGAAACCAGACAAGGACTGGCAACTAAAATGTCAGATTGAGGAGGTACTTCGTCTTCCTGGCAAACACTCATATGGCTCGCCAAGGATTGCGATCGAGCTTAAGCGTAATCACAAAGTCATAGAACGGGTGATGAGACTCTTCGGTATCAAAGCGTATAGACGACGAGGTAAAAAGTGGAAAAGAACCAAGAATATCAAGGTTGTTTACCCCAACATGCTTCTCACTGAATATCCATCATATGAGAACCACATCTGGGTATCAGACTTCACATATATACCATTTCAAGGCAAGTTCGTGTATGTGGCTACCGTCGAAGACTTGTTCACCAGAAAGATTGTAGGTATGTCTGTATACGCCACGCACACCACACAACTGGTATTGTCCGCATTCATGAATGCCATTCTCACTAACCCTAGACCCGTCATATATCACAGTGACAATGGCAGCGAATATAATTCGGACATATTCATCCAGACACTGGAGAGGGTTGGTGTCATCATCTCCCGCTCTGCACCCGGCTGTCCGTGGGAGAATGGCTATCAGGAATCATTCTACTCTCAGTTCAAGGTCGATCTAGGTGACCCATCTAGATTTAAAACACTTGGTGAATTGGTCTACGAAATATATCAGACCATCTGGCAGTACAATAACACCAGAATACACACAGCATTGAAAATGCCACCTATACAGTTTGCTCAAAAACTGTTGGCGGCGTACAATTCAGAAGACAAGGTTGGTGTCTGACGAAAGGGGGGAAGTACAAATAAACTATTGGTAATAGTTCTTTGAAAGGACAAAGTTATGGATCCAAAAGGTAAATATAAGCCGTTTCCGGTGATTCGGCTGGATGATCGTCGGTGGCCAAATCGCGAGCTTACACAAGCGCCGATCTGGTGCAGTGTGGATTTGCGCGATGGCAATCAGGCACTTGCTGTGCCGATGACAGTTTCACAAAAACTGGAAATGTTCGACATGTTGGTGAAATGTGGCTTCAAGGAAATTGAAATAGGATTTCCGGCCGCTTCGCCAACAGAATTTGAATTCACACGACGCCTCATTGAGGAAGATCGAATTCCAGGTGACGTGACGATTCAGGTCCTTGTGCAAGCGCGCGAGGATTTGATCAAGCGTACAGTTGAGTCGCTGGTTGGAGCGAAGCAAGTGATCATTCACTTGTACAATTCCACTTCTCCAGCACAACGTCGCGTAGTCTTCGGTCTTGATAAGCGGGCCATTATTGAAATGGCTACTCTGGGAACATGTTGGGTTTGGGAACATTCAGCCAAACTTGTTGCCGCGGGGACAAAAGTTCGCTTCGAATATTCGCCGGAAAGTTTCTCGGCTACCGAAGTTGAGTTTGCACTCGAAGTCTGTGAAGCAGTGATGGATGAGTGGTGTCCTACCCAAGAGAATAAGATTATCTTGAATCTTCCGGACACGGTTCAGGTAGCTATGCCGAACGTTTATGCCGACCAAATCGAGTGGTTTTGTCGGCATGTGAATGGGCGGGATTGTGCGATCATTAGCATTCACACACACAATGATCGTGGTACTGGAGTTGCGGCCACTGAGCTCGGCATGCTCGCTGGAGCAGATCGAGTCGAGGGTACGCTCTTTGGTAATGGGGAACGCACCGGTAATCTCGATATTGTGACTGTGGCGCTGAATATGTTTTCGCATGGTATTGATCCGAAATTGGATTT
>CAIQCA010000004.1 GCA_903870235.1 uncultured bacterium | reverse complement strand
TGAAGAGACTATTTTAAATGCTCCAGGTCATAAACTTGTCGAGCCAGAAACAATTGCCGAAAGGATCTTGTATCTCGCATCAGATGAAGCAAAAGATATTACTGGCCAAAATTTTGCAATAGATAGATAAGTTTTCCAATAAAATTAATAATATTCAAACATGGAAAGAATTTCTGAAAATATAATTTCTTTAGAAAGAGCTACGCCGGCCGATATAGAGAAATACATCGCGATTGAGCGAAAAGTAGTCAGTAAGACTTATTCAGCTTTGCTGACCGAAAAAGAAATAATGGAAGAAATGGCGAAAGGTCCGGTGTATATGATTAAGAAAGATAATGTAATTGTTGGTACAGCTTCGTATTACATGAAAGCAGATGGTAGTGCATATATAAGCGGTTTGGTGGTTGATCCGGCGTATCAAGGGCAGGGGATTAGTCGACAAGCCATGGTTAAGGTACTTGCAGAACTGAAAGATATACCCGTTGTTACACTTGTTACTCACCCTGATAATACCAGGGCGGTAAGTTTATATAAGTCTCTTGGTTTTGAAGTGACGGGTCGAATCGAGAACTTTTTTGGTGACGGAGAGCCGAGAATAGAATTAACTTTAAATCATGTCTGAACAAAGCCTTTTACCACAAACAGTAGAGCAAATACCCGGGGTTGATAAGGAATTTCTTGATAAAATTGAGAGATTGAATATCGATATTGATGAAAAAGGTGAACTTATTTTGACGAAGCTTGGGATAAAACCGGCAGTATGGATAATCTGCGAAATAAAGATATGGAATGGAGATGAGAGGCCCTACGTGATTCAACCTGAAGAAAGTGTTCAAACCTTGGTGGATGGTATCAAGGATTTGGGACTGCCGTACACAATAACTCCGAGAACCGTCGTCGTAACTCAAGAAAGAATTTCAGGTAGGAGTGTTGATGTCAACACTGATAGGTTGGAAATACGCGTTGGGTCCAATCAAGATAATCTTGATTTTTTGAATGAGGCTTTAGATGTAAAAGACCATGAACAAATGGGAATTGCTTTAGGTATTCCTGAAACAGCAGTGGAAGCATTTATAGGAATAAGAAAAAGTTTAAATCTGTATACTCTACCAAAGGAAGTTATTTTGGGTGATCCATTTCTTTTTACACCGACAAGACTACTGTCCGAAGATAATTGGCAGGAAGAGATAAAAGAAGGCGAAAGAAGGGCGGAAGCATTAAAAGTGGTAAGTCCGCGACTATTCCAGCGGATTCGTGCTAGTGGAATGCGTGCAGATGAAAATCAGGGTTTACTTTCGGATAAAGTTCGTAGAGAAAATGCTCATAAATAAATGTAATTATGCTTATTATCGACCTGATTCTCCAAGTGATGAAAAATAAAAGAATTCTTGGATTTTCCAAAAAGGAAATCAAAGATTTGCAGCAAAAAAAATTTTTGAAACTAGTTGCCTATGTGGCTGAGAAATCTCCGTACTACCAGAAGATTATCAAAGAAAATAATATCGATATAAAGAGCTGTGTTCCAGAAGATTTTCCTATTCTTACGAAATCTGTTTGCATGGAAAATTTCAATGATATTGTCACAGATAATCGAATCACTAGAGAAAAATTAACTGAATTCTTCGAACGCTCAAAAGATCCTGATGAGCTTTTTCTTGAAAAATATTTTGCCACTCACACGTCAGGTTCCTCCGGTACTGTCGGATATTATGTCTATACAGTAGGTGAATTCTTGGAAGGTGTTATAACGGTGGTTAGAGCAGATAAGGTCAGATTGCTCCAGAAAATCGCTTATATAGCTTCAACACGTGGCCATTTTGCCGGTATCACTATGGCCAGATCGACCAGAAGGGTTCCGCTCTTATATAAGGACATTAAGGCTTTTGATATCAACGCCCCTTTCTCAGAAACCATCGAAAGTTTGAATGCTATGCAACCGACTATAATCAGCGGCTATGTTTTTGCTTTGAGGAAATTGGCTGAAGCACAGCGTCTGCACAAGCTCAATATCAAGCCGGTTCTTATACAGACTGGTGGGGAACCTTTGAGTTTTGTTGATAAGGATTATATACAAAAAACTTTCAATGCTCCTATGATAAACATATATTCATGCAGTGAGCATTTAACTATAGGTGTCGGCGCGGACAAACTCAGTGGCATGTACTTGATGGAAGATAATCTTATCTTTGAATTTTATGCGAACTCTGTATGTGTGACGAATCTTTATAATTACACATTACCACTTATCCGATACCAGATGTCTGATAGATTGGTTCCGACTAATGATGATAATGGTCTCATGCCATTTACAAAAATTGAAGAAATTATTGGAAGAGTAGAAAACACGCCATTCTTTTTGAATGATAAAAACGAAGAAGACTTCATAAGCCCACTATTTTTGATAAGCGAATTTGATATGGAAGGTGTCGATAAATGGCAGATCTTGGTTATAGATAAAAAGTCTTTCAAATTTAAGCTACAACTTGGGTCAAACTTGAGCCTTGTAGAGCGAGACAAAATCCTAGATAAGGTGCGCTCAAAGTTACAAGCCATCCTGAAAGAGAAATTGATGACCAAAGTAAACTTCGATATAGAATTGGTCGATAGTCTGTGGGCTGACCCAAAAACCGGAAAATTTAAACTCATAGTTTTTCCGTAATATTTCTAGAAGGATTATCGAGTAAACATAACCATGTTAAATAATATAAATATTCTCGCTACAAAGTTTACTGAACTAAGCTCGGGCGTGATGATCTCAAACAAAATCACCGCAGGTTATCTGAGTGAGAATTTTGTTGTTGTTTCAGGTGGTCGTAAATATTTTCTAAAACAGTATCGTTTCAAAGAAAAACGTCGCATTGTCGACGCTCACAAAGCTAAGCTTTTCTTTGCGTCCAAAGGAGTACCGGTCATAATCCCTCTCAAAAATAATGAAGGGGAGACTATCACTCAAATAGGTAATGTTTTCGTCTCTTTATTTCCTTTTGTCGAAGGTTTTCAGTTTGTTTCAAAAGGTACTACGGTTCCCGCTCAAGCCCCTAAGAGTCTAGGAATCATGCTTGGTCGCATACATAAAGCAGGTGAGAGCAGATATCCGGAAATAAGCGAGGTATTTAAATCGTGGAATAAAGATGAATTTTTTGAGGACGCGGATTCTATTCTGGAGATTATAAATAACAAAAAAATTCTGACTGATTTTGACAGACAAGCCAAAGAAGCTATTGAGTTCAAGAAAAAGTGTGTGAAAGAAGAAAAACTTTCACTTGCTGATATGGAAGGTTTACGAACTGGTTTGATACATGGCGACTATCATGATGGTAATGTGTTTTTTGATAAAGATGGCACGGTCACTCATGTTTTTGATTTTGAGAAAACTTGTATCGCACCATGTGTGTTTGAGATTATCAGAGCTATGCAATATTCATATTCTACAGGACACAATCGTCCAGGATCAGAGAAGTATATAGGTGAGTTTTTGAATGGTTATCGCACAGAAAGACCCGTAAGCGATGAGGAGTTGAAGCTTGGAAAAGAATTATTCTATCAACGCGAAATCCATGGTTTATGGGTTGAAAAGGAACATTATTTGAAAAATAATTCTCGAGTAGATATGTTGCTTCATACAAAAAAGTATCTACAGGATTTGTCGCGTGGTATGTAGAAAAAACAAAAAAGCCGCTGAGTGATCAGCGGCGGTTTGAATGGAGTTATCCGAAGATAACTACCAAATCATCTTCCAAGCGACGATAGCCTCTTTGAACTTGCGGTGACAGAGACCGTCGGAAAGCATGAAGTTTTTGTAGCCGAACTCCTTCATGAGTTGGATATCGGTAATGTCAGATAGAGCCAAGGTACCGTCGCGCTCGATACCTGAGAACAGTCTGGAAGCTACGATGGCACCTGGATCCTGACGCGCAATCTCTTTCAAGTAATGCAAGATCATGGACTTATCATCGCCGATAGTCGCGAACAGGTCGTCGCGGGCAGCCATTAAGGTATTTTCTCCAAGAGTCCAACCTAGTGTTTCGACGATGAATTTCATGCCAGCCGGAGATTCAATCTTGAGGACTAAGTCGAGGGTTGGAACTGTATTTTGACTTGGGTCGAGACCAAACTCAGCCTGTACGTCTTTGATATCTTGATTACTCTCAACGAATGACAACATGAATGACTTGATCCCGAGTTTTTTGGCCGCTTGGATGTATGCGCGGTCGTTATCGGTCAAGTATCCCTTGATTGTGACATCTTTGCCGAGGATATTGATCGATTGACCAGCGCCAACCGCTTGCCGAGGTGGCGGATCAAGATATATGGTATTTCCGTGGGCAAATTTGACTGAACATTTTTCGCCATCACGAAAAAGTACCCAAGCATCTCCACTGATTTCCACTTCGTGGTTAAGTGTAATGTTGGCTAAGTCGGGCACAGCCCAATGAGTGACACGCAACTGACGACCCTTGAGATCGATCCACAACTTTTTCTCGTAGTTGTCAGTCAACCATTTTACAATAGCCAAGGTTTTCTCCGGATCGAGAGGGGAGACCATTCCTGTGTTGTAGCGAACCCCTCCGACTTCGTCGCATGAGATAATCTCACGCAGCAACTCTTCACGGTAAACCGGGGGCAATGTTGCGATTAACATGTAGCACTACTCCTTTCTGTTTTCTAAATGATGTTTTGGTGAACTTTAAACCTATTTCAAATCTGCCACAGATGGATAATATTGTCAATGTGTGCGCAGTCGAGCATGAATGGCTGAAATAAAGCCGACAAAAAAGAGCCAGACTTGCGTCCGGCCCTTTGAATAAAGAACTGCTTACTGCTTGCTTGAATCAGATCCTGGTCGAAGCACTGCGACGTTTGGGCGTCAGCGGTGTCAATTTCGGAACGGAAGCAACATCAACTTTCGGGGCGGACGCCTGTTCACCGATATCGGTGAGAGAGGCCCGCACTTCTTTGATGCGGGTGTCGCTCTGACCACGGGCCTTCATGTCGGCCACATATGTGTCCAACGTGCGCACGCCACTCGTGATCGCCAACACGCCGAGAATAATGTCCACGGCCGCCTTGGCTGTGTCGATCATCAGGATGTGTTCCGAGGGAAGTACCGTGGCCCATTGGGTCTTGATACCTTTCTCGTTGTAGCCAGCATAACGTTCAGCGTCGCCCTGCTGGGGTTTCCGCTTGCTTGGATCGAAGGTGAATGTACCGACATCCACACGACTGTTCTGTCCGGTTTGTTGACCGGGAGTCTTTCCGGTGAAATGTGTGATCTCACCATTGACTTCAACTTCCACCTTGAACTCGGTGCCAGCCGCGGATTGTTCGTGGAAACGATAGTTCTCCACCCAAACCCGGTATTCACCCTTCGGTGCTTTACCCTTGGCCCAGCGGACGTTTTCGACCGGCTTGGTCGTTTCGCCCTGGACGTTCATGTCCACATCCAAGAATCCGCCAGTCGGCGAAACCTTACTTCCATAATAGATGTGGTGACCATCGGGTCCCTGCACATGCAGGTCCAGATCATTCCGGTTACCCCAACCTAGGGTAGCGCGGAAATCGACTCCTTCGATCATGCCGCCAGCATTCCGGACGCGTTGAGCCATCTCTTCATCGATGTCGGCCCGACGTTCTTCCCAAGTCGACCTCGGAAAGATCAGGAATGTGTGGAACTTTTTCTGGAGCGCCGCGAAGACTTCTGCGGATGACATTGAAGCGTCCAGCTTGTCGCCGATAACTTCTTCAACCTGTTTCTTGTCGAGTTTGGGGTAGAACCCCTCGTCGGCCAAGATGAAACAGTAGCCTTTGGCACCGCGCTTCTCGCTATCGAGTTTGGTATGCGTCGCCATGTAGTAAGCGGCCAACTCGTAGGACTCTTGTCCTGTGCCACCACCGCCGAGTTCGATCCACATGTTACCAAGGACTTCGTCGAGCCGGTTGTCCGATTCGAACTGACCGACCTGGAGAGGTGCCCGATCGCACGTGGCATCACCGACGCCCACGAAACAGATTTCCGGATCGGGGACGTACTGGTTCAAGATAATCTGACCAACCAACATCGGCAACTTGCCGAAGATGACCTTGGCGTCTTCGCCGCGCGAACGAGTCAGATCCATGAGAACCGCAATCGGCATCGTGTTCGGATGATCGGGATGATCACAGCATTCCCGAGTTTTGCCGCGCGGGTTTAATGACGCATGACACATACGTTCTTCAATCCGACGAGTCAGCATTGCTGCCGTGTGTGCAAAATGCTCACGGCCACTGTCTGCGCGACTGCGATCAGCCACATCACCATTATAATTACCACCACCCATAATTTGTTTCCTTTCGCTTTCTTTTCGTTTTTTGTTTTTTCTTTTTACTTCTTTGGTTCAGCACTTCGTGGAGAAGGGGATGAAGTGTTTATCTCCCCACAACTCACGAACCAGCTTATCCAGGAACCGCCATTCGTCCCAGGCATTATGAGGCCTTTGCACCATGCTGTCTGTTACGAGGTACTTCAAGTAACGTTGGAGCTTTGGTTCGACGCTGTCAGGCATCTCATTTGTCTCCACATTACCTCCGACGACGTAGATCATACACTTACCGATCGAATATATATCCGATGCGGGGTGGGGCAGTTTTTTCTGCTTCACTTCCGGAGCACTGAAATGCTCGGTGTAGATCTTGAACTGATCACTAGTTTTCACCGGCGACACAGCTGCCCATGACCAATCGATCAAGAACACATTGTGATCTTCACCACGCACCATGAGATGCGATGGTTCGATATTTCCGTGAACTATACCCAAACTATGGGCATAGCCAATGGCCGAAAGGGTGCGGTTAAGCATCCAGACCATGTGTTTGCGATCCACGCCGTTTCGGTAGAGTGGATTTTCACGGATAGCGTACATGTCCTGACTTTGCTCGATATACCGGAAGATCAAACCGACTTGTGAGTCACTGGTTTGAAACCGATCGAGCAACACCGGGAGGTGTTTACGTTGCGGGCCGTTGCCAGCATGGAGAAGCTTGAGAATACGAGCTTCACGCAAAGCCAATTCATTGTCTGCAGTCTTGTCCACGATCTTGATCGCTACGCGCCCAGCGAATTCATCGCGGAGAGCGCACTCGCCGTCATAAACGGTGGAGATTGTTCCTTCGGCGATTGGTTCGCCGATGTAGTACTCACGCTTAACCGTCTTGAAAGCCAAATGAGTCGGCGTCTTCAAGGATGGTCTTTGTCGTTGCAGACCATAAATTCCTTCAGTCACGCGCTCCTTGGCACGTTCGAAGAATTTATCGAGGCGTAAACTGGCCTCGGTGGCTAGTTCTTTGTCATCCGGACTGAATTTGTACAAATCCGGATTTACTGCCTGGTGTAATTTGTCGTACACACTTTGTAGAATCACTCCGGGTTCTGATGTACCTTTAGGGTCAATCAGTTCACCGAAGATATCTTCAGCGCGTACGGCATCCATGACCAGGTTGTATGCTCTTTCGAGGTCACTGTCCATCTAGTTTACTCATTAAATTCTCTTTTGAAATGCAATTCATGTAATATGAATTTGTATGAAAACAAGAGAAATATTTAGGCATTTAACAGAATCAGATCGTGATAGGCTCCATGCTTTGTTCATTGAGGGACATTCTCAGAAAAGCATAGCTG
>CAIQCA010000003.1 GCA_903870235.1 uncultured bacterium | reverse complement strand
AAGGGGTGCACAAAAACTTTATTGGTTATCTCACAATATTCTCTTGCATACTTATTTGATTCATCGAAGGTATCTCCGACCAACTCTATATTTATCCAATTACCCCCAAAAGCCTTCACGCGCTCAACCTTTTGTTTGGGCGTGTTTTTCGGCATATATATGTGACCCTTCACTTTTAATTTTTCACAACTAAAGGCCACTCCTTGAGCATGATTACCGGCACTGGCACAAACCACGCCAGCTTTTCTTTCTTTTTCATTTAATAAAGAAATTTTGTTATAAGCACCACGAAGCTTGTACGATCTCACAACCTGCAAATCCTCGCGCTTGAGATAAACTTTTGCCTTATATTTTTTTGATAAACGTTGATTGAACTGAAGTGGTGTCACCGTAACCACATCTTTTAATCTCTCGCGAGCTTCCTCTACTAATTTGACTGACAATGTGTCGGCCGATTTATTTTTATCTGTTTTTTTCATTTTAATATTTCTAATTTATAGCTATACAACTTATTTCTATTAATACATCCTTTGGTAACTTCGAAACCCCTATAGTGGCTCTAGCTGGCGCTGGAAATCGCTTGTCTGAGCCGATATATTGCGCGTACATCTGATTCATCTCCTCGAAATCATTCATATTTTTTAGGTATACTTCTACTTTTACGACCTTATTTAGGTCACTTTTCGCTGCAATTAAGACTTTTTTGATGTTCTCAATGGCTTGTCTTGTTTGTTCCCTGATCCCACCCGGAACAATATGATTATTTTCAGGATCAATCCCAATCTGACCGGAACAATATACAAAACCTCCAGCAATTACTGCTTGAGAGTAGGGACCAAAAGCTTTTGGCGCTAAATCTGTTTCAATTTTTATAATTTTTGACATTTTTTTGTGTTTTTGCACAAGACGCTTACGTAGAAGCTCCAGCACGGTTAATAACTAATAAAATCAGCCCGGTCGAGGGCTGATTTGTGTCTACTTTGATATTAAAACTTTAAATTAGACGCAAATAAGACCTCCACCGGAAGGCTGAATAATAATCGAGATAATGTTTGACTGGTGGAAACTATTTGCTTTCATGATTGGTAGTCTACCACAAAGATCTGGGCTGTCTATCGCCGCATTCAACCAAAAAGTCACACGTCAGACAGACTATATTTCATGTTATAATGCTCTAAACCACCCAGAAAATAGGTCCAGTGGTTTTTGTAGTATTATTTAATAATAAAAAATATGAAAAAAAATCAATTACTATGGCTAACTATAGGTATTTCTATGGCTATGTTGCCGGCTTTTGCATTAGCACAAGAAAACCCATCTTCCAATCCACCCCCAAATACATCTGGTGACGCAGAGGTACATATCAATCAACCACCTCCAGGATTACGTGGCCCCGGTTTGCATATGCCACCAACGGCTTCCTCATCTGAATCTGGTAGACCTGTAATAATGCCGATTTCTGCCAAAGGTCAACTTCTACCAAGACCAATAGGTCTTAATGGAAACCGTGTACCACCACTTGCTTCCTCTTCCATATCATTCAATGCCTCCACTACTCGTCCTGGGCCAGATAACATCCGTGAACAAATAGACCAGAGACGTAATGAACTAAAAAACCCCAACCAAGGTTCAAGTACGGAAAGGGGTGGTATGCCTCTAGACCCACGTGATGGTCAGGGTCTTCGCAATGACAAGAGGGAGTTGCAAGTAGACATATTTAAGTTGCAACAAGACAACATAGCCAAGCAACTCAACCAAGCATTGGACAACCTGAAACAGGTTCGTGGGCGTATTCAGACACGCATAACAAAGGCTGAACAAAGCGGTAAAAATATGGACTCAGCTAAAGCTTTACTAACCATCGCAGACGACAAAATAACAGCGGCAGAATCGGCCATTGCCAATTTTGAAGCATACACTCCAACAGCTTCCAGTACAGTTATGGCGACCAGCACGTCAGATGGCACAACTACTCGTATACAACTAGAAAAGCCTCGAAGGGTTGGGGCCGCTGCCATACAAGCAGTAAAAGATGCAAAAGATGCATTGAATAACGTTGTTGTATCAATCGCTCAATCAATGGGACTAAAACTTGGAGATGAAAACAACGCCGATAGAGAAAACCAAGCCACAACTACTCCAGTGGCTTGTACTCAAGACGCCAAGATGTGTCCTGATGGATCTTATGTAAGTCGTACTGGTCCACGTTGTGAATTTAAAGCCTGTCCCGGTCTTCCAATATCAACAACTACCCCAGTCACAGCAGTCTCTACTACAACAAAGAAGTGTAAAGAACAATCAGCCATGGGACCAAATGGTTTAGTTACATGGTGTGGTGAAGACCTTCCACCTGGCCAAGTTTATTAAAAATTATAAAAACAAAAAACAACTAACACCAAAATGGAACCAAACAACCAAACAACTCAATCATTAGAACACAAGAAAATCGGACCAATCGTAGTGACTTTGGTAGTAGTATTAGTTCTTATAATTGTTGCTTTGTATATTTTTGCCTCAAAAATCAGTCAACAAGATGTCACAGATACAACGGAATCCGACATAACAGCAACAACTAGCCAGCAAGCTACTCCTGTACCAACGGTCACAAACACAGCTGACGATCCACAATCATTGCAAAACGATTTGAATACGTCTGTGAAGGGTTTGGATAATCAGAATTTCTAAGAGCCTACAAAAGAGCGATAACAAAGAAAGGCGTGGCTCACATAATTTGTGAGCCACGCCTTTCTTGCAGTTTCTCTATTATCCGTGTAAACTCACGCCATAAAGAAATATTAATAAAATGACAAATACACCAAACATAGACAACAAATCGAGCAACACTGTTACAGAAAAAAGTTACGCTTCCGCCGCTATCAGTAAGACCGGTAAATCTCAGGTTGAGATTATAGGATCTGTTTCTGCTGAAATCCTTCAGTCATATCGTGCAAAAGCTCTCAAGGAGATAAATAATTCAGTTACTATCGACGGTTTCCGCAAAGGCATGGTTCCAGAAAATATTTTGATCGGTAAAGTCGGTGCCATGGCGGTTTTGGAAGAAATGGCCGAGATGGCACTTTCGAAAGCCTACTTCGACATTATCGTAGACAACAAGATCGACGCTATCGGTAAGCCGGCCACACAGATAACCAAACTAGCTGAAAAAAATCCCCTTGAATTCAAAATCACTACAGCCGTCATGCCAGAGATGAAACTTCCAGACTACAAGAAGATCGCGGCAAAAGAAATGAAGAAGTCTACAGCTGACGAAGAAAAAGTTACCGACAAAGATATCGAGGAAACTATTTTACGTGTCCGAAAATCCCATGCTTCACACGAAGGTCACGATCACGAAAAGATGACTCCCGAGGAGCACGAGAAAGCCCTCATGGCTAACCTCCCTGAGCTCACAGACGACTTCGTAAAGAAGGTTGGCGATTTCAAGGACGTGCCAGACTTCAAAGTTAAACTATCGGCCATGTTAGCCGAGCAAAAGAAAAGCGAGGTCAAAGACAAGCGACGTCTCCGTATAGCTGACGCCATAGCAGAAGCTACAAAAGTAGAACTACCAGATATCATGGTAGAAAGCGAACTACACCGCACTGAAGCTCAGTTCGCTGCAGACATAGAAAGAATGGGCGTAAAGATGGACGATTATCTGAAACACGCCAAGAAAACTATCGAAGACCTCAAGAAAGAGTGGAGACCTTATGCAGAAAAGAAAGCCAAGTTACAATTGATTTTGAATTCCATTTCGGAATCCGAAAAAATAAAACCTGAGCCACAAGAAATTGAAGAGGAAGTAGATCACATCATTGAACATTACAAAGATGCTGATCGAGAAAGCGCTCATACTTACGCAGAAACCGTACTCACAAACGAGAAAGTCTTCCAGTGGTTAGAAAAGGCGGAATAAAAAGTTCGCCCAAAAATCTCGTATGAAACATAAAATCTAGTCCAAAAACTAGAGAATGAAACTTACTTATTTGTAAATACCACCCGTGAAAGGGCAGCGATGACCGCTGTTTCAGCCCTAAGAACCTGGTTTCCTAGACTTCGAACAGGAACCTTCAGTGTGTGAAACATGTCAATCTCATCCGGCGACCAGCCGCCTTCTGGCCCTATGAAAACAGCGAGTGGACTAGAATCGGCCAAATTTGCGTCGCCTTTTTCTTTCAATTCATCTTTGCTGAACAGTTCAGCTTCAGTATGGAAAACCACTGACTGTATGTTTTTTACAGCCACGAAAGCTTCGCTCAAATTTTTTATTTGATGGATCAGAGGGACACATCCTCGACCACTTTGTTCGCTAGCCTCCACAACAATTTTACGCAATCGCTCTTCATTCAAAGATTTCTTCTCACTGCGTTCTGCTAAGACAGGGATGATATGCGTAACACCAAGTTCAGTGGCTTTTTCCACGATCCATTCAAATGTATCTTTCTTGGTGATAGCCGCACAAAGATAAATATCGCGTGCTGGCATGTAGTGACTGCGCTCACTTGAGGTTACACGAAAGCTTATAGAATTTTTGGGGGTGCATGCTTGTCCGTGTT
>CAIQCA010000002.1 GCA_903870235.1 uncultured bacterium | reverse complement strand
GGAAGAATGTGCCGTAGCCTTCCTTGCGGAGGACATCGCGATGATTTTGGACGAACTTTTTAATTTGGGACTGTGTTAAGCACAATTTATCCAAATCACTCGACAGCTCACCAAATATCTCGGTAAACGTTCCGTCCATGGCCATCTCATACACTTGCACTTCTGTTTCTTTGGCCGGCTGACCCACTTCATCGCAACCGTAATGTTTGAAGTCCGAGTCAATGTAACCAAAGACGTCTGTGGCCTTTCCGAGGAATTCCTTGCCGTCCGTTACCGGGAGCGCAAACTTCTTGTCTTCGAGGATGCGACGAAGGCGTTGGAACTTCTTCATCACAATCTCAGCAGCACCGCGAAGGACTGCCAGAAGACCACGAACCAGTTCCGGACTTTCCGCAAACTTGTTGAGTTCAAGCGGGGTGCCGTTTTCATCGGCAACTGCGCCACAAACTTTTGCACCAAGTCCCGCACTGAATGTATTTCGATCGCTCATTTCTAGCTCCTTTCATGACTATCCTTTCGGACATTGTCATGCGTTGTTGTGCTGTTGCTCGTAACGAGCTTTTCGGCTAACCTGCACGGTTTCGCCACAGCACACAAAGGCCATGTTGAGCCACTATGTGCTGAGGCGAATGCAACTGACTATCAAAGAACTTTATACATTCATATTATATCACCTTTTACACTTATGTCAATGGCACTATAATTGGCTCAACAGAGCTATCTATTATAGAAATAGATTATTCCAACTCCCAAGAAAACCAATACCCCCCCTATTATCGTACTTAAATTGAGCTGATTTTCTTTATATAAAACATAAGCGGTGATAGCAATAAATATCGGGTATGATATTTCGATTAGACCAGCGAGAGTTGCATTTTTTGAACTAATTGAAAAACCGATAAATAGTTCGGCAATTATCAAAGTAACAGTGCCTGCAATTACTAATATGAACAGACCTTTATTGGTGATAATTTGTTGAACATCTGTTTTTAAATTACCGGTAAAGTACGACACTATGAACAATACAATAAACGCGAAAAAAGACGTTATGGCTAAAGAAGTTATAACAGAAACTTTTTCATATATCTTCTCGTCGAGAACATATGTCAGTCCCCAAAAAAGTGATGCTGATAATGCAAAAATAACCCACATAACAAAAGTATATTAGGTCTAAGATAAAAAAGCCACATACAGCTTACTAACTCCGAGGCATCCTAGACTCCTCGGATGGGTTGTGTCATCCCTTGAGTATATGACCTATGCAACACAAGCGCCCGTGGGCACTGCGGCCAAAGTAGCAGTCCCTGTAAAGCTAATTTACTGTCTTTACGCAAGAAAAAGTACGGAACAGGAGGACAAACAAGTTCTATCCATTGACTCCCAGATCAAAGAGATGGAGAAAATGGCGACAGCAGACAATCTTGAGATCGTGGTGATGAAAAAAGAATCTCATTCTGCTAAGGAAGCTGGGCAACGACCCGTTTTCAACGAGATTGTCGAGGAACTTAAGCAAGGTAAATTCAATGGAATACTAACGTGGGCGCCTGACCGTATCGCTCGCAATGCTGGGGATCTTGGTAGAATTGTCGATCTCATGGATCAAAAGAAACTTCTTGAAATAAGGACTTACGGTCAGAAGTTTATGAATACACCCAATGATAAGTTCATGCTGATGATTTTGGGTTCTCAAGCCAAACTGGAGAACGATAACAAAGTGATTAATGTGAAACGTGGATTAAGATCGAGGGCGGCAATGGGGTTGAAGCCTTCTCTAGCGCTTACTGGATACCTTAATAGCAAAAACAAAGATGAAAAATGCCAGGTAATCGTAGATCCGATGCGAGCGCCTATAATCAAGAAAGTATTTGAGAAGGTGGCATATGAAAACTATTCTGGTAGACAGGTATATAAATGGCTAAAAGAACTCAACTTTAAAACAAGAACTGGTAAATTATTAGCTCTCGGTAATATTTATCGGCTACTGCGCAGACCATTCTATTACGGAGTCTTCGAATACCCAATGGGCGGTGGTGAATGGTATAACGGTAAACATGTGCCACTCATAACCAAAGAGTTATTTGATATTGTGCAAGAAAAAATAAAGACTGATAAAAAGAAAATGTATGGCCGAGAGTTTATGTTCACTAGAATGCTTACCTGTGGTTATTGTGGCTCTGGGATTACGGCCGAAGAAAAGGTTAAAGAGTTGAAAACTGGTGAAACACGCGGTTATGTCTACTATAGATGTACCGGTGTGAAAGATCGAGACTGCCCTAACGAGCCAGTAAATGAGGCCGCCCTGATAGATGAGATATTACTAATAATAGACAAGATGAATCTAGATAAAAGCGAGCTCCGACAGAAACTCGAGAAGGAAGTTAAAAGGTTTACCATATTCCAGTCAGGTGTTTTAAAACAAGATCCAATGCAATCAAGAAAAGATCTCGATGTAAGTATCAAGACATTTACAAAATACCTTCTTCAAAATGGACTATTGATTGAAAAGCGAGAAGTACTGTCGTGTATAAAAAGTAAGATCATTCTTAAGGACAAAAAACTTGAGCTAACCAAATCAACCGACACCGGAGAAACAAAGTAACTGGAAAAATATACTACCACAAAACAACTTCGGCGTTTTATGGAGCAGAGAATCGGACTGAAAATACGGCTCACATACTCACTAAAATTTTTGACGCATCGGGGTCTCGGACTACGCAATGGCTCTGTTAAGCCATGCATCAGCGTCGACCTTGGTTGTGCGGGATGCGGGAGTCGAACCCGCGACATTTGTTTGGAAAACAAAAATTTTACCGTTAAACTAATCCCGCGAGCCTCACTTTTCTAGAACACGGTCAATCGTAGCAATAATCTTCCTATGTAACAAGACACCCAAAGCCTTATTGCCATTACTCACTAAGCTTAGGTGAGCAGTACCATAAGGCAAGATCCCAGCTTTGTTAAGCTTTTTATTGACACGGCGATCGACTGTACAGGATTGAAAAGATTGTTTAGGAAGACTTAATTGGTCCATCCAATATCGGATGGCTTCATCTTGATTGGTGTCAGGATATAGGTGTAGCCTGACACGAAAACTTTTTATTGGCACATCGAAACATTTATTAAGCCACACCAGTGAGAATTTGACTATCCTGGGATCCGCATTAACGATTCTAGTATTATCATGGGTCTTACTACCCTCTCCGATATAAATACCTATACCTAACATGAACACGTCTCTATTAGACAACTTATCAACCTTGTCGACTGCAAATTTACCAGCCTCAACAATAGAACGTATCTTGTCTACCCTTTTGGCTACACCACAAATTTTCTGTCCCCTTGATATCGACAACTTAGTCATCTCATTTGGCAGAAACACTGTATCTCTCAGCCATAAACTGAGAGTACTCTTGGAAAGATTCAGTTCTTTGGAGATATAAGCATACGCGAAACCTAGCTTCCTCAATTCTATTGCTTTGGCCTTTATTTCTTTATTATACATATGCACAAATTATACCCATACAGATGGAGTTTGTACAATTCATTAATTACATTCGACCTACCCCCTCTTTTCATCCGGATGATGTACGGAGTGTTCGTGGTCAACTGCTTCTTTTATCACGTCCACTTCTTTTTTCATTTCCTTAATTGTCGTACGAATCCCCTTCAATTCTGTTTCCTCTTCTTCAACCTCCTTTTCCGTTCTCTCGGTTGTCTTTTTTTCTCTTCTAAGACCGCTCATGAGAATAGTATCCCCTATAAAATATGAAACAAACAATCCGCTCATGAGAAGCACTATCGTTGTGATTATGAGATTGTTTGGTTCATAGAAAAACCACGCCAACAATCCGCCTTGAGCCTGTAGAATGTCTGCCGTATGCCAAACTCCCCTCCAAAACAACACGATGGCGACCCCACCAACAAACGTATAAAGAATAGGATACCTACTCAAATGTTCACGGACCGTGTCCTCAAGCTTATCGAAGAATAATACAATCTTTTTATACAAATCAAACATAGTTTATATATTATAAAAATACTCTTTACTGGTCGGAGCGCCGGGATTCGAACCCGGAGTCACCTGTACCCAAAACAGGTATGTTAGCCGTTACACCACGCTCCGATTTGTGAAATTACATCTAGCAAACCCAACATAATTCCGTTGCATCATCGTAACATAAAAGCGTTTATAAGACTATGTTTTGCAACCATTTTACTGTGGCACGATGGGTTTGCATATTCAAATAGACACAAAGGACATGAAACTGAAAAGGTGTTTCGAAAATATCGGCCCGACTAAACACGCCTTTCCGTTCGGTCAGATAGGTCTCAATCATCCGTCGGATATGTCTCGTCTTCAATGAATGAACATTTTCTTCTGGTGAATGGCCACGCCAATCGGCCGAAACACTTTTGACTTCAAAGAAGTGAACTGCAGGAACGGCGCCTTGAGGATCAGTGTCCTTACGAGCAATAATGTCAATTTCCCCCCATTTCTTCTGGTAATTTCTAGCCAAGACCACAAACCCCTTACTTACCAAAAATTTACAAGCAACGTCTTCACCAAGGTTTCCCATTGATCTAGTATGCATTTTATTGATATTAACGAAGCATTTACAGTGTTAAACCATCAAAGCTATGGCCAGGCGATTCATCCACTTTACACGTGAAAAGACACGAAAATGTTTCTTGTGAAACATATTTGTGTCTAGGTCTATCCATAAACCATCCCAAGTCCATAAACTGCTCAAAAACTAGGTTTTTCAACATATTTTGGCTGACTTTTAAAGTGACTTTTCCTAATATGGCTCAGTTAAGCCATTACAACAAAAGACATCCTAAAATACACAAAACATACGATAATAGGCCATATTTTGTGTCTTTTATGAACGACATCCACAGACTTATCCACAGTTCCGTTTTGCTTGTCTAGTATATTAGCCGTTTATATAGGAAAACCTTAAATGATCATCCTAAAAGACCGACTTTTATAAAAATATCTAAAATATTGCTTATTCCTCGACCTGACAGTTAAATTTAGCCACATCAAAAAGACATAATCATAAAAATTCAAGGAGACAATAAAGTGTGCGGGTAGGGAGAATCGAACTCCCACCTCGTCCTTGGCAAGGACGCGTCCTACCATTAAACAATACCCGCAAATATTTAAATAAAATGTTCTTTTCTGACAACGACTCTCTCCTAAATAATCCTCAAAAATGGATCGTCGTTTAGTATAGCGCAACTTTCTTTTTTTACAAAATTTCTCACCAAACTTTATGGCGTCTGATAAATTATCTAACAAACTTATCTACTCAATCCTGGTGCCCTCGGAGGGACTCGAACCCCCAACATCAGTTCCGAAGACTGGTGTGATATCCATTTCACTACGAGGGCAGCGGCATAAAATATTTTCAATATACAAGTCGCGCGCACAGTTATACTAGCGCATATAGCCAAAAAGCCCAAATAATGCTACGATATGTTCATGAAAATGGCTCAAAATAGCCCTATTCCAGTAGAGGTGGTTGAAGTTGTTAACGGTCTTGAAAAGGCTGGTTTTGAAGCATATTTGGTTGGTGGATGCGTTCGTGATATTTTTCTTGGCAAAAAACCAAAGGATTGGGACGTCACCACAAATGCTAAGCCCGAAGACATTCAAAAAATATTTATTAAAACAGTTTATGAAAATACTTTTGGAACTGTCGCTGTTATAAACGAAAACACAACAGATGAAACCGTTCGCTCAATCGAGGTTACTCCTTACAGACTTGAATCGGGATATTCAGATCGGCGCCATCCGGATAAAGTTTCCTTCAGCCAAAAGATCGAAGACGATCTTAAGAGACGTGATCTAACCATAAACGCCATCGCGGTTTCTTTATCTGATGGGGCCATAAAAGACATCATAGACCTATTCAACGGTTTTTCTGATATAAAGGACAAAATAATACGAACAGTGAGGAAGCCGACTGACCGTTTCAATGAGGATGCTTTGCGTATGATGCGTGCCGTCAGGTTGGCTGTAGAACTAGGTTTCACAATAGAAAAAGAGACTTATATGGCTATACAAGGCCAAAACAAACTCATCAAAGAGGTGTCTATGGAACGTATCCGTGACGAATTTACAAAGATTGTCATGTCACCAAGTCCTAAACTGGGCTTAGAAATGTTACATGAAACAGCTCTGCTTGGCCATTTCTTACCGGAACTGGAACAGGGCATTGGTATTCAACAGAAAGGCACTCACATATACGATGTTTGGGAACACTTACTAAGAAGTCTACAGCATGCAGCTGACAAAAACTGGGATCTAGAAATACGTCTTTCAGCACTGTTTCATGACCTCGGTAAGCCTAAGACTAGGGGGTTTTCACGTGAGACAAACCAATACACATTTTACGGCCACGAAGTGGTTGGTTCACGTGAAACACGCAAAATCCTCGAAAGAATGAAGTTTTCACGTGCAACAATCGAAAAAGTCTACAAATTGACTCGTTGGCATATGTTTTTCTCCGATACAGAGCAAATCTCATTATCAGCCGTCAGGCGCATGATAACCAACGTTGGACCGGAGAACATCTGGGATCTCATGAATGTGCGCATATGCGACCGTATAGGCACCGGTAGGCCTAAAGAAAACCCCTACAGACTCCGCAAATACAAGGCCATGATAGAAGAAGCCCTCGCTGGGCCAGTTTCTGTCTCAATGCTCAAAATAGACGGTAAAAAGATTATGGATGTCGGTAATGTTAAGCCTGGGCCAAAAGTCGGGTGGACTTTACACGCTTTGTTTGAAGAAGTTATGGAGGATGTGAAACTAAACACTCCGGAATATCTTGAAAAGCGCGCACAAGAATTAGTGAAACTAGATGAAAAGGAATTAAAAACTCTTGGAGAGGCTGGAAAAGAAAGGAAAGAGGAAGAAACAGAAAAGAAAGTTGGTGAGATAAGAAAAAAACATTTTGTCTCTTAAAGGACATAGTTATCCTCATGTGAGGACACGGGTTATACCCATACGGGCATTGCTCCGTGTCCTAATAGGACACGGGTTATCCACAGCATGTCCTTTACAGATGTCCTTAATAAAAATATAATGTGTCCAGGCCCGTACATCTTTCCGAGGAAATAAAGTTGCATTGCGCGTTCGTGCCAATACAACTGCAGATGCACATTGTTCTTTCACAGAGATTGGAACTTCGCCGATCTCACCAAGAGGCTGGGTAGGCCTCACTCCAAGTTTGAAGTTTAAGCAAAGAAAAAGAAATTTTTTCGAAATGCGTCCGACCGGTGCTCGGTCATAAAGGTGGTGTACTTGTCTCAAATTTACACATTGCCTCCTTACAGGAGAGCTACAACTTTACGACAAAATTGCACACCACTTACCGTATGATCCTCCGTGAAAAGAGAGATCTAGGACTAGTTGGGATAGCATCTGTTCTTTAGTTAGTTAGTTACTTTCTTTGCGAGACTTCTAAGACCGCGTTACACGTCATTCTTTCTGAATCCGTCACTGATGCGGTCTTTTTGTTTTCCTGATTTTAATTTTATACAGCCAGAGATAGGCGTATAATTATCCAATAACAATTTCAACAGGGCAATGGTCAGAACCCATTATTTCATCAAGAATTTTAGCTTTTGTCACTTTTTTTAGCACACTCTCGGTAGCAAAAAAGTAGTCGATTCTCCAGCCGACGTTGCGATCTCGAGCAAAAGTTTTCATATCCCAATATGAGTATTTTCCAACCTCTTTGGGATGAAAATGGCGGAACACATCTGTATAGCCAGCGTCAATAACCTTATCAATCCAAGCACGTTCGACTGGGAGAAAACCGGTGTTGTCGACATTCTCTTTTGGTCTCGCCAAATCGATCTCCGTGTGGGCTGTATTGACATCACCACAGAAGATAACTTCATAACCTTTCTTTTTGAGTTTATTTATATATTTCAAAAACTCGTCATAGTAACTAAGTTTAAAAGACAAGCGTTCTGGACCACCTCCACCGTTAGGAAAGTAAATATTCAAAAGGACAAATTTGGTTATGCCAGGCAAAAGGGAAGAAGAGTTATCAAAAAAGAGAGCAATGAAACGACCTTCTTGATCTAAATCTGGAATTCCAAGACCGTATTCAACATTATCCGGCTTTGCTTTAGAATAAATAGCTACCCCACTATAACCTTTGCGGCCCTTGGAATGATCGAAGTAAGAATAATAACCAATTGGACTACGCACACCTTCTTCTAGTTGGTCTGGGTGGGCTTTTGTCTCCTGAATACAGTAAAAATCCGGTGAGTCATTCAAAAACCAATCAAAACCACCCTTTTTCACGTTGGCTCGCAAGCCATTTACATTCCAAGAAATGATTCGCATGTTAATGGATACATTATACACTGAAGTCATTAAATTACGTTGACTTATTGGCATGTTGGAGTAATATCGGACTAGAAAGAAGGAATACTAAATGAATAGAAAACCACGCCGGTCTAGCAAGAAAGCCCCAACAAAAGGGTCACATTGGGAGCCGATTGCTTCAGCTTCAAATGTCGAGCCTCCATCACATTTTGTCCCAGATCTGGACAAAATTTGCTTCGGAAAATACGAAGTGGAAGTCGCAGCAAAGGCTTTAGTGAGATTTTTCTCTGAGTGGAAAGGTGTCGATGCTTGGCGAGATTTCTCGCTGGAAGAATTAAGTTTATTCTTACACCAACACCAGAAAGAGACTTCTTTGGATCAGGCTCTGTTTGGCCTTATCGCTCCATGGTTTGACGATGGTGGGATGGGATGCTGGCGGACTGCCGCAGAACCCTGCATCGTCCAAGTGAGCGATACGAGATTTTCTGTCACCACGGAATTCATTCGACGACTTAAAGTCAGACTCTGAGATTTTTTTCGAGGACGCACCCTGCGTCCTTTTTTGTTGGCGAATTATTATTTCCCCTTGCCATGAAACTTTTGATGCACGCATTTGAGTTCACTATCGGTCACGTGAGTATAAATTTGTGTGGTACCAATGTTTGCATGACCAAGAAGCATCTGCACTGAACGCAGATCGGCTCCATTGCGTAAAAGATCGGTGGCAAATGAGTGACGAATAACGTGTGGAGTAACTTTTTTTGAAAT
>CAIQCA010000001.1 GCA_903870235.1 uncultured bacterium | reverse complement strand
TCTAGATTATCGAATTGCTCCATTTTCTGCTAATTTCCTGGAAAATGTTCTTTGATTTTCCTAAGCGCCTCAATGCTCCATTATTGGCATATTTTTGGGGTCATGATCAAGTTCAAACTAATAGTAGTAATATCAACTTGGAGCGACAACTGAGCATTCAGATCTTAGAAATGGCAATATTAACACTTGTCACGATTCGCACGCTTAAGATCGTCAGGAATAGTCTTAGCCTGCAAGGTGTGCTCCCAAATTGAAGCTTGCCTAGAGACATCTCTTGCCGCTGGTGATATCTCCGCTGATAATCAAACAATTATCTGTCCATCAGATTGTGATCTGCTTTGAGTAATTCCTTCTGCCTCATTGGGTTTATTGTTGTTTGTTGTTTCTGGAACTGAAACAGCTATAGCTCCATTGAGTGGTATACTATGCTGGAATTTTAATTATTTTCTGGCAGTCTGGGCAAATATTCCTTGAACTATTTAAAATTCGGTGATGAAATTTATTTGAGTTGCAAGAGACGTGTGAGAACAATTTTAATTCCCAGCAAACAAAAGGAGTTTTGGAATGGCCCTGATTAATTGGAGTGATAGTTTGAGTGTAAACGTAAAGGAGATTGACCTGCAGCACAGAAAACTCATAGACATGATCAACGAACTGAATGAAGCCATGAAAATTGGTAAAGGAAAAGATTCCTTGGGAAAAATTCTAAATGGTTTGATCAGCTATACTGCAACACATTTCAGACAAGAAGAGCGATACTTCGATAAATATGGATACCCAGATACGGTGAATCACAAAAAAGAGCATGTTGCTTTTGTCAAAAAAGTTACTGACTTCAAAGATGGATTTGACAAAAACAACCTGGCTGTAACTATGGAAGTAATGAATTTCTTGAGTGATTGGCTAAAAAATCACATCAAGGGAACCGATAAAAAATACTCGAAATTCTTTAACGAGAAAGGACTTGTATAAGGTATTAATGGTATTTTTTTTGGAATTGGCCTGGTGATACTGCAGATGTAAATCGACTGCCTATGTAACTTTCATGGTGCACCTCCTGTAATTTTGGGAAATAGCGGGAATGGCCTACAGGTTATGATGCCATAAAAAGCAGGACTGGTGGCCGTTGGAGGTGAAGGGCGATCAGGAATAAGCTTAACCCAACAAGGGTACTCTCATACCAAGGCTTGCCAATGGAAATCTTGTAGGCTTAGAATCAGTTTCGATCCTAACCGTTGGTCCATCATTGAGCGTTATCGGCGGTGGATTTTCCACTTAAGGGCTTGTTCAAATTACCTGAGCCACTTCTCTCCGAATCGGTGTTCTCATCCTCGCGGGTTCTCTGCTTGGATTTCTTCCGTGGTGTCGCAACGACAAATTCCCACGTTCCCCACGAAAGCCAAGACCATGTTCACTCTTCGCTATGCCGAATCACTCTTGGGCATTGCCGGCCTCCAACCTGATCCTGCTCATGATGCATGCCCGACAGGAGCCGGAGTGCATGCGCGCTGCATCCGACAAGCTCAGCACGCCAACGAAGTTGTCTGGCTCTCCTTTAAAAACAAAAATTCGGTGCAACTGGGAGAAAATGAGTTGTTGCAATGCATTTTCCAGACACTCTTCCTGGTTCACTCTTTGAATCGGGGTATTCATAATCTGAGAAGCTGCCAAATCTGTGGATACCCCACGACGATACGCTAGGATGAGATCGGTTTTGGATACCACTCCTGTCGGCTGATCCTCCTGATTGCAAATGAGAACCGCGCCTATTTTGTTGGCTGACAGCCCTTCCATGATAGTCATAAGCGTGTCGTAAACGCTAAAAGTCGTTACCGACGGAGTCATGATTTCCTTGACCTTAAAACGTCGGGGACCTCCTGAGCCCTCCGAATGCCTGTTATGCTGCCACCGACTTTGTGGGCACTCCCGGCAATACGTGTACAACACTCCGACGATATCAGGGTAGGCAATAACCCCAGATACCTTTGCCGTGGCATTGTGAACCTAGAGTCTATACACCCTGCTTTCACGCATGGTGTTCAATACCTGCTCGAGGGATTCATCCTCCCGGCAGACCAGTGGAG